>NZ_JANMZH010000618.1:0-24044 GCF_031383065.1 Microcoleus sp. OTE_8_concoct_300
CTTTCCCATCGCCTTGGAACCAGATATTGCCGATTTCATTGCTTCTACTGAAATACATTTGAATTCGGGGGATGTTGTCGTACTCTACACCGATGGAATTACGGAAGCTTTTGATATGAATAAAGCTCAATACGGTATCGAGCCATTGATTGAAGTTGTTGTCCTTAACAGGGAACAGTCAGCCGCAAAAATTAAGCAAGCTGTTATTGAGGACGTGCGGCGATACATGGGGGAGCAAACAGTATTTGATGACATTACTTTGGTAGTAATTAAACAGAAGTAATATCCGGAAAGCGTCGAAAGGACAGGGATGCGCGAGTTGTCGTGTTAACACCTAAATTCCCTAATTCCTGCTGGCGTTGATAGATGTCTACTTACTCCATTTCCTCACTTCTCTAAGCTGAGATTCTCAATTTAATTGTTACTTTTTCTGCGGCGAAAAAGGCGGTACATACCTCTGGGCATTCCAACTTTCGGTCAAGCTACAATTGAAGTAGCTATAACAGCAGAAGGGACTGGCACAATCATTTAAGTAAACGCAGCTACCCATCAATCACGGGCAATTATAGCTATAGCTATAGCAATCCTTGCAGGAGTCATAAATTTTTTACCCCACCCCAGCCCTCCCCGAAGCCGCGGTCCGGGAGTAAGAAATTCACAAATGATTTAGGATTGCTATATGTTATTTGATTTGCGATCGCGACTTTTTTTAACGAACCGCAGAGAACGCAGAGGACGCAGAGAAGAGAGAAAGAAAGAGGTTCGCACATGATTTAGGACTGCTATAGTTAGCCCTGTCTTAGCTGATTTTCTGTTGGAGGCAGGCTGGGCGAGTGAATTTGAAGTCTTTCCTGAAGCAGCCGCGCTTCCCCAAGAAGAAGAAACCACCGGGGAATTGTGGATTCGCGGCATCGTCATCTTTCTACAGCTTCGCTTTAGCTTGCTCGGCATTCACGCCAGACAGGGCTAGCAGTGTACACCCTAGATTGTTCCGATCAATTAATCAACTGCTTGAATGCGTCGTGTTCGCGAATTTTTTCTAAGTCTGCTTCAGTTTTTGCCAATTCTTTACACAAATTGGGGTTGAGATTGAGGGCGCGTTTCAAATTTTCAATTGCCAAGTCAATTTGGCCTTGTAGCGCATAACATCGGGCTTTATTGTACCAAATTCTGTAAAAGTCTGGCCGGATTTTAGCAGCATTGTCGTAGGAATCAATCGCAGCTTCGTATTTTTGCAATTTTGAGAGGGCAACGCCTCGATTGTTCCAAGCGTCAGTATAATCATTTTTAATTTGTAGGGCTTGATTGTAAGAAATTACGGCTTGTTCGTACTCCTGCATTTTGGAAAAAGCAACGCCTCGGTTGTTCCAAGCGTCGGCGTAATCTGGTTTGGCTTGAATTGCTTGTTCGTAACAGCCGATCGCCTCCTGGTACTTCTGCAACTCCAAGAGCACTACGCCTCGATTGTTCCAAGCGTCGGGATAATTCGGGCGAATTGTAGTAGCTTTTTCGTAAGAGGCGATCGCCTCTGGATACCGCTGCATTCTCGTGAGCACTACTCCTCGGTTATTCCAAGTATCGGCTAAATCCGGCTGAATTTGCAGGGCCTGATCGTAAGCGGCGATCGCATCTTCATAACGGTTTTCAAAGAAACAAGCATCTCCCTGTTTAGCATAGTCGCCGGCCGTCAATAGCTGTTGGTAATTGTTATAGTTAACCGGAGCAAATTCTTGAATTTGGGCATCGGGCAATAACAAGTCTGTTTCTGCATCCGCCGGGTGACTTTGGTGTTGAATTTCGCCTAAGATACTTTCAGCGTCCGAAATTAATAGTTTTAATTGAGAGATTGTATCGTAATGGAGACTTTCAATTTCTTGGCGAGCAATTGTTGTCTGCTTGGACAGTTTGCTCAACAGAAACCAAACTCCGACTCCGGCTGCTGTCGGAAACAAAGTTAAGGCAATTACGAGCCCGTTCAGCAGTACCGCCGTGCGCCCGAAAGCAATGTCAACTTCTTCTTGAACTCGATCGCGAATCTCTTCTTTAAGTTGCTCCTGTGGCAATTGCTGCTGAACCAAAAGTGCTGCCGCTCTCGGTTCAGATGCAAAAACGGTATTGGCGCAGACTAGAATAGTCGAAAGGGCGATCGGGCGAATACTTGTGCTAAAAATACTTGACAAACGTCTTGCCTTAGTGATAGACACCTGATTTGCGATTTTCATCTTTCAAGAAATGCTAGTAAAGATGATCCCAGACTAGCCCATTTGTTTAAAAACTATAGCGCATCGCGTGAGAACCCCGGTCTTTCAAGGTCTTGATGAAACCTGCGTTGCAGCTTAAAAGCTGCTCGTCACTTCTTTCTACAAGATTCTACAAAATAGAGTAGGATTATGCCTAAGGAGGTGATTCAAGTGTTAACCTTAACTTACGAGTACAAAGCAGTACCCACAAATAAGCAGGTCCAGCTAATCGATCACACGCTGATCCTGTGCCAAAAGGTGTGGAACTTTGCTTTACGTGAGGGTAAAGACTGGATTAATTCTCGTAAGTGCCGGGTGAATGCTTGCTCAATCACGTCTGAATATATCGTTCCTGCCGATGCACCTTATCCGAATTACAACGCTCAAGCGAAATCACTGACCGTTGCTAAAAAGCAGTATCCAGAACTCAAAACGGTTAATGCTCAAGTGCTACAGCAAGTTTTGAGAAAACGGGAAACCGCATTCATTGACATCAAGCGCGAAGGAATGGGATTTCCTCGATTCAAGAATCGCTATAAAATGCGCTCATTCGTGTATCCGCAATTGGGGGCTACTCAATTCCTCAGAGGCAATCAGATTAAGTTGCCAAAGTTGGGCTTGATGGAGTATGTCAAGTCTCGCAAGATCCCAGACGGTTTTGTTGCAAAGCAAGTTCGGGTAGTTCGCAAGCCATCGGGATACTTCCTCATGTTCACGTTGGAATGCAATGTTAAAGTGCCGCATACATTGCCAGCGGGTCATCTGAGGGGAATTGACGAGCGGCTTGATAAGTTTGCTGCAACCTCTGATGGAAAATTGATTGAACGACCTCGATGCTTAAATTCATTGCATCCCCAGCTGAAATTGCTGCAACGCAGACTGAAACATAAGCAGAAAAGATCGAACAATCTGCACAAGCTAAATCGGAAAATTGCACGATTGCATCAACGCATTGCTGATACTCGTAAAGACTGGCATTTTAAACTCGCTCACAAACTGTGCGACGACGCTGGAATGCTGTTGGTTGAGGATATTGACTTTCGGGTATGGGCGAAAGGAATGCTAGATAAGCACAGGCTAGATGCTGGATTTGGGCAATTTGTCTCGATTCTGCAATGGGTGTGCTCGAAGCGAGGTGTTTACTTTGACAAAATGAACAAGGATTACACGTCGCAAGTCTACCCACAATGCGACACGCATACTGAAAAAAAAGATTTGAGTGATAGGCTTCCTATCTCTCATGAATGTGGCTACACAACTCATCAAGATGTAGCCGCCACACAAGTGATCCGCTTTTCAAGGGATCTCTGCGCTGCGTCGCAGCGTTCAACAAATTGCCTGTGGAGACGGTCTGACGGGGACTGGTAACAGTCTAGTTAAGAGTCAAAGAAGCAGGAAAAAGGGTGGAGAGACACGGTCCAAGCCTGTTTCGTAAAATCCTTTGAAAATCCCCGCTCATTCATGCCGGGGAGTACGTGAATAAATACAGGATATCTATGGTGCAGTCTACTCGGATCAAATTGCTGACGCAAGAATTGCTAGAGGAAGTTGCCGCTTCCTCCCGCCGCAGTCCCCGCCAGCGACAAAACTACAATTTTCATGATTTGTCCTCTGAAAAAGTGCAGCGGTTTGTCAACGTGCTGCAACCGGGCACTTACGTCCGTCCTCACCAACACCTGCGCCCGCCCGCAGTTAACGGTTTTGAGTTTTTCATAGTGATTCAAGGAGAAGTCGGTATTGTTCTTTTGAACGAAAACGGTCAAATTCTTAGTTCCTTGCGAGTCAGCGCTGCGGGCCCGACTCGCGCTGTCGAACTTCCAGAGGGCACTATTCACACGTTAGTAGCTTTGGCGCCGGATACTGTGATTTTGGAGTTCAAGGAAGGACCTTATGAGGTGGCGGCGGATAAATATTTTTTGGCAGATTTTCCTGCTGAGGAAACTGCGGCGGCGCGGGAATTAGTTTTGATTTGGGAAGCGGAATTTAACAGTTGATTGATGACTGATGACTGTTGACTGATGACTGTTGACTGTTGACTGTTGACTGTTGACAGTTGACAGTTGACAGTTGACTGTTAAAAATCTAAAATCTAAAATCTAAAATCTAAAATCTAAAATCGATCGATTGATTACTACTGACTGATGAATCTAATTGTCGTCATCCGATTGTATAAATCCGGGGCGGTGCGAATAATTTTTCTTAGAAGTTCATCCGTCACCCAAAAGACGACGGGAAAGGAAAATTTTTTGCTAAATTCGCTGCATAGTAGGTTGGTAGAAACGAGCAATCGATCGATCGCCTGCACTGATTCCAAACCGAGGATCATTAAAGCTGGAGGCTGTTCCCCATCTACTTCTGCAGCGATTGTCCTGTAGAGAGTTGTGGCCGATTCGGGCAAAAACACTTGCCGTGGTTTGACGGCAGAAGTTGCTTGCAGCCGATCGACTATTTGCTGCCGCACAGCCAGTGAGTTGCAGTTGACTAAAATGAAAGAAAAGTAACCTTGGGAAAGACGGAGCGCCCGAATTAAAGTTGAGAACGACCGCTCGTTATATTTAGCTGAGTCGTACTTGGCTGCATCGTCTTTAGCTGTATTTTCTGAGCTTTTCTGGACAAACATATATTGCAGATTTTTTATCTAGTTTTAGAGATTTTCTAGATTAAACGATGTTTCTAAAGAAAATCTGAAGCTCGGATTTTTTTTTCATTTAGAAACATTTCGGTCACTCTAGCACGGTTTTAAATTAATATCA
This sequence comes from Microcoleus sp. OTE_8_concoct_300, assembly GCF_031383065.1. Lineage (NCBI taxonomy): Bacteria > Bacillati > Cyanobacteriota > Cyanophyceae > Oscillatoriales > Microcoleaceae > Microcoleus > Microcoleus sp. OTE_8_concoct_300. Next base: position 4,994 of record NZ_JANMZH010000618.1, read on the forward strand.
ATAGTCTGATAGACTAATTTGGCCCCGGCCGCTCAAAAAGCCACTTGCGACTGTACAACCAAAGTATAGCAGAAGTCCGATGTCCGTCGGAAGAAGCAATATTTCCCAAGGGTTTGTGCAATTAAGAACGTTCTAAATATCGCGCGAGGTTGCTAAATAAACTGTAATTAAACATACAAAACAATCACCGGGCATTCTCAGCCAGCGGCAAAGTAAACCAAAAACTTGCCCCAGCACCGGGACTGCTAATTACCCCAATTTCCCCGCCGTGAGCGCCAATAATTTGCCGACAAAGATATAGACCCAAACCTAAACCTACGGAGTGTCGGGATTGATCACCCCTAACGTAAAGGTCAAAAAGATGTTCGCACTGTTCCGGCAATATTCCCGCCCCGTCATCTTCAACGGTACAGTAAATCATGCTACTTGAGGAATTGGGGATTGATAATTGGGGATTAGTAATTGGGGATTGTGGATGGGTAATCGGTAATTTGTCGATGTCTTGTTTTCCTTGTTTTTGATTTATAATTAATTTACCCGCCTTGATTACTTGAGCGGAAACTGTTAAATTTAGTCCGGGCAGATTGTGCTTTAAAGCATTAGCAATTAAATTAGAAAACACGCGCCTTAACTGAGTATGATCAGCATTCACGGCGGGCAAATTATCGGTAATCAAATTTTTAAAATTAGCTTTAGCCTCATTCATTAAAGGCTCCAAATCGGCCGCAGCCGCTTCAACTACGGCTCTCAAGTCAACTCGATCGCAGTGCAAAACCAAACCGCGCAATTCCCCGGCGTGAACTTCCAAAAGCGAATTTATCAACCGCAACTGCTGTTCGCTACCTTGAATCATCCGCTCCAAAACAGAACGGGGAATTGCGATCGAATCCCCAGTTTTCCTCTGCCAATTTTTTAGCACCATTAACATTCCCGCCACCGGGTTTCGCAAGTCGTGAGAAAGAGCGTGGATAAACAGCCGCAGCGATTTTTGTGCCTGTTTGCGCTGCGTGATATCCTCAATTAAACCCTCATAATAAAGCACGGAGCCGCTGCGATCGCGTACCGCCCGCGCCTTCTCGGAAATCCAGACAATACTCCCGTCTGAGCGGTAAATTTTAGATTCAAAATCCGATACTGTGCCGCTTTCCTCGATCGATCGCAAAAACTCATTTCTGCGAGCCGGATCGACGTACAACTGCCGATCAATATCAGTAAACTTTGCCGTCACTTCTTCCGGGGAATCGCAGCCGTAAATCCGCGCCAAAGCTGGATTTGCAGTAATGTAGCGGCCATCGGGAGTGCTTTGAAAAATTCCCTCGCCGGCATTCTCGAAAATGCTGCGGTACTTCGCCTCCGCCGCCTCCAACTGCTGGTAAGCAGATTCCAACTCCCGCCTGGTACTAAACTCTGTCCGTTGCAGACATTCGTACCAATAAACCGACAAATCGCAAATCAAACAAAACCAAAACAAATATAAGTACAACCCGGTCAACTTAAAAGGAGTATACTTAGCAAAACTTAGATTTAAAACCAAATTTATGCCGACGTGGAAACACAAAACGCCGAGTTGAGAAATCAGGTGGAGGCGCCAGCGGACGGGCATCAGCGTAGCTTGGATCAGAAACGCTAAACTCCAGGTAAAAATTGGTAATTCCCCGGCTTGTGCGACAGCTAGCCCAAGCTGTACAACTACCGTCAGCGACCACGAAAAACCCAAAAATAGCAAACCGGGATAGCGCTGTCCGAAGGAGGTTTTTTGTAAGACAAAACAGGTCAGCAAACCCAATTCTACAGCAGCGCTCGTGTACAAATAAACACTTTTAAACTCCTGGTGAGCGAAGAATCTTTCGCCCAGAAAATAGACAGTTATGGTGAAGGCAAAAAAGATGGCAATTCCCACAGCAGGGCGCAGCCTGTCTCGGAGGAAGCGATCGCGCCACACCTCGTAAACCGTTAACGCCTGAACAGATTTTGCCTTGCCCAAATAGCTCATACCATTTTAGATTTTAGATTTGAGATTAAAGAATTGAGAAAGATCGATCGTCCGAGTTGACAGCAGGTAGCGAAAACCAGAAAGTCGAGCCACCTCCGGGAGTGCTTTCGACGCCGATGAAGCCACCGTGAGCTTTGATAATTTGCTCCTGACAGGTACAGTCCCAAACCTAGGCCTGTTAATTGTCGGCTATTAGGGTCTGGAACGTAAAGTTCAAACAGAGATTCCCGCTGTTTGGCGCTGATTCCCACTCCATTATCTATTACACTACAGCGAACCATTTTTACGGTGACTCCTGGCAATTTGCTGCCGATATTGCCAATTTGACCTTGATAGCGGGGCATTTTGCAACTGCCGTCGAGGTGAAATTTGGCCCGGGTTTCCTGATTTTTCTGGGTGGTCTCGCACATCCTAGGACGATCGCCCGCAGCAGAGGCGAGGTTAGGGATATAGCGGGCGATCGGATTATTTAGCGATGTTAAAGCCTGTGAATCTTCTTCATAACGTAGCACTTTTTCAACTTCAATTACCTCAGCTTTAAAAGTTATATTAACTCCCGGAGGATTGTGTTTAATAGCATTAGTCAACAGATTTTCCAGCACCCGCTGCAAGGGTTTGCTGTCGGCATTGACTTGTGGCAAATCCGCCGGGATTTCCTCAGTCAAAGTTGCTTGATTTTTGGCTAACATCGGTTCTAAATTGGCAACAATTGCTGAAGTTAAAGACTGCAAATACAGCGGTACAGTATTGAGAACAATACCTTTGACCTCGCTAGCGTGAGCGTCGAGCAGGGCATTAACCATAGTCAACTGGTGTTCGCTGGCCCCAACGATCCGCTCCAAAATCGATCGAGAAACCGGAACATCCTGTAGAGAGTCAGAGGGCGATTTGTTGAGCAAATTTTTCAGCAGTATTAACATTCCCATAACTGGAGTGCGGAGATTGTGAGAAACTGCGTGCAACAATAGGTCTTTCAGGGAATTGATTTCTTCCAGTTCGTGCATTTTTTGCTGTAGTTGGCGGGTGCGTTCCTCCACTTGAGATTCCAAGTTGGCATTGAGAGCTTTTACCTGCTGCAAAAGTTGGGCTTGCTGGAGAGCGATCGCCACTTGGGTAGCGAGTTTTTCCAACAAATCAATTTCAAATTCCTGCCACTGGCGGGGCTCCGAGCACTGGTTGACGGCCAAGATCCCGAACAATTCATCGCCCAGGACGATCGGCACATTTAACGTCGCTCTAATTTGATAGTCGCTGTATAATTGGGCAACTGCACCGCTGAGTTGAACGCTAGCAGTATCGGAGATAGCTCGGACACGGTTGGTGGCATAAAACGTTCTCAAGTTTTCGAGGTGATTCTCATCAGCGAGCACCCACCCGAGAAGAGAACGGCATTGGCTTCCCACAGACTCGGCCACAACCTTACCGTACACTGGGCTAGGAAGATGTACCCCGTCCGCGTCCATAATACCGATGAAAGCGCGGTCTGCCTTAAAAAATTGCCGGACTTCGGCAACAGTAGTGTTGAGAATTTCTTCGAGGTCGAGGGAGTGGCGAATTCGCAGGGCCATTTCTGAGAGCAAGCGATCGTGATCGGAGGACGCGCGCAAAGCCACTTCCGCGCGGTGGCGTTCGGTAACGTCTTGTACTGTCGCGGCGATCGCCCCTGACTGAATTGCCGACTGTTCGCAGACAGTGCGTTCGGAGCCGTCTGCCACCACAATTCGGTAGTTAATACAATAGGGTTTGTGCTCCAACATAGCTTGGCGGTGCGATCGCGCCACCAATTCTCGGTCTTCTGGATGTACCGCCTGCAAAAAAACGGATGGTGTCGGTTTGACAGTTCCCGGATCAAAACCCAAGAGGCGGTAAAGTTCGTTTGACCACCGCAATTCGATATTGGATATATGATGTTCTGCGGATTCTTCGCAGTTGTCAGTTGCTGTGACGGCGGTGCAATTTAAATCCCAATTGCCCAACTGAGCGATGCGCTGAGCGTTCGCCAGACTAGCTTCGCGCGATCGCAGCATGGCGGCCGTGCGGCGCACCTCAAAAAGCGCTTGCTGGCGTTCTGCTACGGCGGCCGCCAACATCAGAGCCACAAGGGCGATCGTACCGGTAAAAGCTTGTAAAAATAACACCGCTTGTTTGAGATTATCGCTTTTGGCCAAAAACGGGCCCCCTCCCTGCACCGCTCCCCAAATCGCGATGTAAGACACGATCGAATAAGCAAAAATCGCGGACGGCGGTTGAAACCGCAGGGCGGCCCAAACTATCAGAGGAAAAGGCAAATACTCCAGCGGATACTGAGCGCTCGCCGCCTGTGTTTTTGAGCAAAAAACCAGCCAGCTAACGCTCAGCAAAAGAGTCAGCCAGAGCGCTCTTTCTAAATAATTAATAATCAAAAATAGAAGATTATAGCGGTTTTTATTTGCAGAAGATGTGCTTGGATAATTTGTAACTTGGAATTTGTAACTTGGAATTTACCCAGTTAAAAAATGCTTTTAATCTTGAAATAATCCCAGGTTTTATCTCACATTTTACACCCTGATCAAGAACAGGCAAGATGCCATTATCAAGAACAGGCAAGATGCCTGTTCCACGAGAAAATTCATCTCTTGTGGAACAGGCATCTTGCCTATTCCTAAACAAGTAATTGAGAATAATGAAACATCTCAGTTTTAGTGGAAATTTAAAACTGTTAACGAGGTGGTTCAAAGTCAGCAGCACTGGGGTCACAATCAAAATTCCCATCCCGTCTCCGAGCCACGTAGTCCACCAGTTCCGAGAAAAATTGCTCCACTGAGTCCAACCAAAAATGCACGCGCCCAAGTTGCCGAGGGTAGAGCCGAGGAAAGTAGACCCGATGACAGCGCCCACCACCAAACCCAGAACATCTCGCAATCTTGCGAGTTTGGTAGAAAATCCGCTCCGAGTGAGCAAAGCCTCCCCAACCAGCGCTTGCAGGGTGACGCTAAAGGCTGAGGTGACAATGACGGCGGACGGTATACCGTCCGTAAAGTTTAACAGCACCGAACCCAGGGCAATTCCCGGCCACATCCGCCGCCCTTGCAGTAGCAGTGCCGCTAGAGCAATACCGGCGGGTGGCCACAGGGGAGAGGCTTCGGCTTTCACCAGTCCCAGTATCGACCCTGCGAGTTTTCCGGTAACAAAGTAGGTCAGAGCCAGGATACCGGCGTACAGAAGCGGTCGAGTGTGGCGGTTGAGCAGTTTCATTTTTTGTGCAAGAGAATCCTCCATTCCTAGTTTTTAATTTAGGCGGCTCCTCGGCGATCGCGCTTCCTCCTGGCGACTCACCTGACTGGGGGAGTGGGGAGTTGACTGTTGACTGTTGACTGTTGACTGTTGACTGTTGACTGTTGACTGTTGACTGTTGACTGTTGACTGTTGACTGTTGACTGTTGACTGTTGACTGTTGACTGTGGTTATTCGTAGCAGCTACCCACTAACTAATGACTACTGACTACTGACTACTGACTACTGACTAATGACTACTGACTACTGACTACTGACTTTTTAAAATCCAAAATTCCGCTTGCCATCAGGCTTAACCGTAAGCCAATTGGTCTTTGCCATTGCCAGTTGTTCCTCAGAAACTGTAGCGTTGGTAAGATTCGCCCCGCACAAATTTGCCCCCCGCAAATTCGCCTTAGCCAAATAAGCCCCCGTCAAGTCAGCACCTCGGAAATCCGCGCATTCAAAATTGGCAGTGCTGCAATAAGCCTCACTCAAGTTAGCATCTCGCAAATTCGCCTTAATTAACCTCGCGTGACCCAAATTCGCCCCCGACAAATCCGCTGCTTGCAAATTTGCCTTCACCAACTTAGCCTCATAAAAATTCCCCCCCGCTAACTGCAATTTTTGCAGTTGCAGCCCAGACAGTTCGCAGCCAGCAAAATCGCGCTTACCTTTAAAATATGCCGCTCGCAAGCTGTTGGTGTCCCACTTAGCAGCAACTTTCGGTATCTTTGACGCTGGTAAACTGCCCGTAGAATTTCCAACCGTCCCGAAACTTCTGCCGGACTCAGCCAGAGTTCGGGAAACTCTCGGCTGCATCCCCGTGTTGCCGGATTGGCTCAAGGAAGTTTTACCAATGCGGCTTTGGTTCGATCGTAAATCTTGATTGATTTTGTTCTGAGGCGGTGACCACGAAGAACTCGCGTCATTAAATATAGTCAGTTCTTCAACAGTACCATTCGAGCCGTTGAATTTAGTTGCCAAGCCATCGATAAGACTTGGGTCTTCAAATTCCCCGGAGAGAGCTCTGAGGACATCTGCTGCCGATTGGAAGCGGTGGCCAACCATCGGCTTGAGCATTTTTTCGAGAATCCGCCCAAAATATGGACTCACCTGAACGTGGGGCTGCCAAACAATTTCGCCCGTTACTCCATCAAAATCTAAATCCTTGGGCGACTTTGCTGTGAGCAAGTACAAGCAAGTCATGCCCACGGCGTAGATATCGCTGGCAAATATCGGCCGCAGCGCCATTTGTTCCGGGGGAGCGAAACTAAATGTGCCGACTGAAAATTTCGTGTTGGCGCTGGAGTCGTTGGGGTCGGCGGGGTCTGATAATATTGTTTGGCTAACTTGGTCTTTTACCGCTCCGAAGTCAATCAGAACTAAGTGGCTGTCTTGAACTCGGCGAATAATATTTGCGGGTTTGATGTCTCGGTGAATTACTCCTTGGCTGTGGATATATTGCACTACTGGCAGAATTTCTAATAGAAAATTTTTAACGTCCGATTCATTGAAACGGCCTGACTGCTTGACTTCTTGTTTCAAAGTCGAGCCTTTAACATACTCTTGAACTAAGTAAAATTGCTGGTCGGTTTCAAAATAGTCTAGTAGCCTCGGTACTTGCGGGTGGTCGCCCAGTTGGCCGAGGGTTTTCGCCTCTCGCTTGAATAATTCCCGCGCCATTTCTAAAACTCGCGGCGACAAACTACTGGGTCGCAGTTGCTTGACCACACAACTTGGTTGACCGGGCAATGAGATGTCTTTTGCCAGAAATGTAGCTCCAAAACCTCCTTGTCCTAAGGGTTCCATGACTCGGTAGCGAGCGCGCAGCAATAACCGCGCACCGCACGTCTGACACTGGAGAATAGAGTCAGGAGGGTTTTGAGGATGGGCACAGCCCGGATTTACGCAGTAGCTCATATGGATTGAGTTTGCCTATGTTTTTCTGATTTTGCCAGCGTCGCTCGACTGCACAAATTGCCTGTTCCTGCTTCTGCTAGAAATACTAATCTATCAGTTGCCGGCGGCCCGTGCGTCCGGTTGCGAATTGGAATTGCACCTAAGTCTTTTAGGCAGATATCTTTTCCCTATTTTGATTATCTCGCTGCTGCGAGTTTTTTCCGTTTATTATCCTTGAAGATAGTTTAAAGACTTGCTAAAATTGTCCTTTTTTGTGTAAAGTCTTTCTACACTTAGATGCTTTTTCCGCTGTTAGATGTCTCTAGCATACCTCATTGAGAGAATGAGAATGTTACTCATCCCCCAGCAGTGATAGACCTTTAGGCCGATCGCTCGTTTTTCCTTATGTATACCATAAAGGTATTGACAATTTGAAAATTTTATGGTAGGAAAGGCTTGGCCGAATAAATTCTGTGACTGCACAGTCGAAGCCGGTCGGCGCAGACTAATGAGTAATAACTACCGATCGCGGACAACTAACTACTGACTAAATTATGCGTATTTCTCTAAACTGGCTGCAGGAATTGGTGGATGTGTCGATCTCCCCGGAAGAATTAGCCGAAACCCTGACAATGGCAGGGTTTGAAGTCGAAGATATCGAAGACCGCCGCCCTTGGGCAAGCGGTGTAGTTTTGGGGAAAATCATCGCCTGCGAACAGCATCCGAATGCAGACAAATTGAGAGTTTGTCAAGTGGATGTGGGCTACTCAGAAGCTTTGAATATTGTTTGCGGCGCACCCAACGCTAGAGCCGACATTTACGTGCCTGTCGCTGTTGTCGGAACTTTTCTGCCGACTATTGATTTAAAGATTAAACCTGCTAAATTGCGGGGCGTTCCTTCCGAAGGAATGATTTGTTCTCTGGCAGAATTGGGACTGGCTAAAGAGTCAGCCGGCATTCACATTTTCGAGTTAGAAAATCCCGAATTGGGCAGCGATATTCGCCCACTTTTGGGTTTAGACGATGTGATTTTAGACTTGACAGCAACTGCCAACCGTGCTGACGCTTTGAGCATGGTGGGTGTAGCGCGGGAAGTAGCAGCGCTGACTGGGGCGAGTTTGAGAATTCCCGAAGCGAATGGTGTTGTGATTGAGGGCAAAGAAAGTCCTGGTTTGGCAGTAGAAATATCCGAACCGCAAGGATGCCCGATTTACATCGGCACGGCAATTGAAGGTGTGAAAATTGCTGATTCTCCAGCTTGGTTGCAGCAGCGGTTGCAGGCGGCGGGAGTGCGGCCGATTAATAATGTAGTTGACGTAACTAATTACATTTTGCTGGAATGGGGACAACCGCTGCACGCTTTCGATCGCGATCGCCTGCAATCTTTCACCGGTACTCAAGATATCAGCATCGGCGTCCGCTTTGCTGCATCAGGGGAATCCTTCAAAACTTTGGACGGACAAAACCGCAAGCTGCAAGCACAAAATCTGTTAATTACTGCTAGCGACAAACCCGTTGCCTTAGCTGGGGTAATGGGCGGCGAAGATACGGAAGTTCACGAAGACACGCAAAATTTAGTTTTAGAAGCAGCGATTTTTGACCAGGCAACGATTCGCCGTTCAGCCCGCGCTCAAGGCCTGCGGAGCGAGGCTTCGATCCGCTACGAACGGGGGGTGAATCAGGCGGCCTTGACGACGGCCTGCAACCGCGCTGTTGCCCTAATTTTGGAGTGGGCTGGAGGCACTGCGACGGTGCAGAAAATGGCGAGTTCGGGCGATGATTTGAGTTTTAGCCGATCGCTCGAATTGCGTTTAGACCGAGTACATCTGGTTTTGGGCCAGTTGAAAAGAGGACAAACGGGCCGTTCTAAATATCTGGAACCGGAAGAGGTAAAAAATATTCTCACAGCCTTGGGATGCGAAGTTGTTGCGACGGAAAAAATAGGGGTGTTGGCGATAACTGTTCCTCCTTACCGCTACCGCGATTTAGAAAGGGAAATTGACTTAATTGAAGAAGTTGCCAGACTCCACGGCTACGACAATTTCTGCGATACTTTGCCCAGCAAAACGGAACCCGGTTATCTGTCGCCGGAATATGCGGCAATTCGGAATGTGCGATCGGCTTTTCGGGCGGCCGGTTTGACCGAGTTGATGCACTATTCTTTGGTGAAAACTGAGGGAGACAATCAGGTTGTGCTGGCGAATCCCCTGTTTGTAGAGTATTCGGCTTTGCGGACAGAAATGCTCTCGGGTTTGATTGATGCTTTCCAGTACAATTTGGAACAGGGAAATGGCGCACTAAACGGTTTTGAAGTCGGCCGCATTTTCTGGAAGGAAGAGGGCGGGCAGGATGCCCACCCCACAATTAATGGAAAGCAGGATGCCCACCCCACAATGAAGGAAGCCGATGCAGTGGCGGGGATTATCGGCGGCGATCCGACTGTGTGGAAATGGCAGCAGTCCGGGCGCGATCGACCTTTGACTTGGTTTGAGGCCAAGGGGGTTTTGGAAAGCGTGTTTCAGGAGTTGGGTTTGTCGGTGGAATATCAAAGCGATTCCTCTCATACGCGCTTGCATCCTGGCCGCACCGCTGCGTTATCGTTAAACGGGCAACATTTAGGAGTGTTCGGACAGTTGCACCCGCAATTGCAGCAGGAAAAGGGTTTGCCGGAGCAGGTTTACGTGTTTCAATTAGATTTAGCGGTGCTGTTGGGTGGATTAGGGCGATGCAGCAATTCGACTCGCAAGTTTGCGGGTTATTCGAGTTTCCCCCCTTCTGACAGAGACATTGCTTTCTTCGCACCAGTTGAAGTTCCGGTTGTTGAGATGCAGAGTGCGATGAAAAAGGCGGCCGGTAGTGTGCTGGATTCCGTGGAACTGTTCGACGAATATCGGGGCGACAACGTACCTGCGGGACAGCGGAGTTTGGCTTTTCGGTTAATTTACCGCGCGGATCGCACATTAAACGAAAGCGATGTCGAACCGGTACAACAAAAAGTCCGCGATATCCTAGTTGAGAAATTCGGCGTTAGTTTGAGAAGCTAAAATAGGCCGCTACTCACCAAAGTCGGTCGGCAGGGAATTCATTCCCTGCCAGACTCAGGGAAAAAGCCTTAAATTGACACCAATGGCCGCAACATATCCCCAACCATAAAGGAAAAATCGGGAAACTGCAAAGGAGAAATGCTCGCATCATCCCCAAGAACTACTATACTTTGATAACCATCTTGATTCGGCTCTCGAAATACGTGAAGTTGCCGATTATTAACATCCAAAACCCAATAATCAGCAATTCCAGACTGAGCATAAATAGTCGCTTTAATTCCCAAATCGGTTCTCAGCGTAGTATCGGCAACTTCAATAATCAGATAAACTTCAGACGGAGTTGGATGGCGGTCTTCATAGTAAAGTGGATCTCGCACAAGTAAAGCAATGTCAGGTTCCGGTTCCGAGAAATCATTTAACCGAACTGGATCTTGTATGCTTAGCAATACCAACCCCCATAAAAGGTTCTGTAATAGCTCTACAGTCCGTTTCAACGCTGCACCGTGTGCTGTTCCTTTGGCTGCCATCTTTACTATTTGTCCCGCCAGTAATTCTACTCGTTCATCTTCGTCAAGAATCCCAATTTCGGCCATGCGGTGATACTCTTGAACCGTCAACAAACGAATGTCTAATAAATTCATAGCAATCTACTCCTCTCTAACAATCATCTCTCTTTCCCCTCTTCCTCTGCGCCCTCTGCGCCCTCTGCGGTTCATTAATCTTATTCTTAAAATTTTAGTTAAAACATCTTACTCTTATTGTACAATAACTTTTAAACAAATTCATCTAAAGCTCAAAACCGTGACCAAATATGTGATGTGGGGAAGTTACTGCGAAGACGTTCTCGAAAAACGCGAGCCGTTTCGAGACGCGCACTTAGCAGGACTTGCCAAGCAAAAAGAATCGGGCGTGTTAAGTACGATCGGGCCAACAAAAGACTTAACTAAAGTTTTTGCAATTTACGAAGCACAAGATGAGGCGCAGGTGCGACAATTGGTGGAAGCCGATCCTTATTGGGTAAATGGGGTTTGGACTGAGTACGATGTGAAAGAGTGGATTCAAGCTTTTTGAAGGGATTAACAGGGTGAACATCTTAAGACTAGGCGACGAGGAACTAATTCCAGTAGACTATGGCGATTTGCTAGACAAAATTTTAGAAGCTTTGCAGGGAAACAACCCATTTAGCATTTCGGGCGATAAGCATCGTTTACTAATAGATATTGACGCGGTAGCTACTCAAATATCGAGTGAGAACGTGCGACATCCTTTGGGTCTTTTTGAACATCAAGTACATTCTGCCACAGTGAATTTCACTCCCGAAGTTGAAACTCGTTTCCTCATTCAACTTAGGGAGATAGAAATTAATCTGCGGCGGCATTTAGAATCAATTGTGGGAGAAAGTGTTGCAATTGACAAGTTTGTAGCTAGTTTAACCAGTCCCCTAGAATCTTTTAAAGGAAAGGGCACTCAGTTAGGTCTCAAATACGATTTTGACACGCAATATCACAATTTGCAGAAACAAAAGCTGACTTTGGAACGCTTGGGTACTGGCAGCGATTCGCTGCTGAAGTTTCACAAAGTGACTGTTTCTGTCCGCAATGCAGATATTTTTGAAGAAGAGTTGAAGCAGGGTTTAGAGAATTATATTGATGAGAAAGCCGAGACTGAGGATGACAAGGAAGAACTGAATCGCCTGCTTGAGGAAATGGTGACAGATGAAACTTCTGATTTTCACCGTCTGGTTCGAGTTGTGGATAAGGAAACTCTGGGACAACTGAAAAAAGAAGCAAAAATTACTTATTTGGAGTATATACTTGACAGTATTGCTCCCCACCAAGTAGATTCTCGTGGCTGCATTTATTTGCAAGATTTGATCGGGCGTTTGCGGTTGATAGAAGACTATATCAACGACAGCAATAAAGTTGAGGGAGATTACCTGGTTAACTACCAGGGAACTGAAGTTAATTATAAAGATATGTTTTCGCGAGCGGAAGCTTTGGATGCGCTTCCCATCATTCCCATTATAGCAGGTAATCTGGGAGAAACAACGGATAATTATGGGGGCGATCGCCAATTTATTTTTGGTTTAAAACTCAAGTTTGGTAACCCCGTTCAATCGCGGGGCGGTGGTAGCGTATTGGACTACAATCTCAGTTTCCTAAATCCTGACAGCGAGGAACACTTAGCCGCATTGGAGGCACCAGCAAATCGTGAAAGTTTCTTTCGCAAGGTATTAAAAATAGCATTTTTGTATCACTTTGTCTTTGCCTCAAGTCACAACCCGCTAGCAGCTAATTATCGCCCGGAATCCGAACTCGATTGCCAACCAATTTTAGGATTCGAGCGAGTAGTTATGCCAGTATTGCAGAGTTCCGATGAGGAAAATAAAAAGAGACTTTTACGAAATTTTTTCAAGCGTTTTAATGAAATAAATGTCGCCCATAAAATTCAATGCCTTAAGGTTTTTTTGCAAGATTTTATTAAACAAAAAACCATTTTGCAACCTCGCACAGAATCGCGGCACATTCTGATTAAAAGAGGCCTCCTCCAAAAGATAGATAATACTTTGACAACCGGGGAATTTTTTAAAGATGTCGTGCAGCGCAATCCCAAGGAAACGCTTCAGTATATTTCCGTGGGACAGGCGAATGTCAGCCAAGAAGCTATCTGTCAGTTGCCGGTCAATATTACAATTGAAGATGTCCGCTATTTTCCAACTGAGGAATTCCAAAGTTTCAGCATGGAATACAATATCAAAGGTATGTATGCTTTGCCCGTACTTTGGGTTCCTAAAGCCGATCGATCGAGAAAAATTTACAGTGAGAATTTTAAGGAAAAATTAGTGGTTTTCCCCTACGACAACCGACGCTTAGACAGCAAGGAAGGTTTCAAACCACAAACAGCTTTTGTTTACAAATTTGCTGTTTCGCTGATGTCATATATTTGCCTGCGAATCTTGTTACAAAAATTACCAAATAATTTATTCGTGCCGATGGTGAGACTTCACGAAGGCTACCACGAGAATCCTTCGCCTTCAGAAAAGTTTATGGCACATCTTTCTAAAACATTATCTCACATTTTGAGCGAAAAACACCGCTCGAACTCCCAAGGATTTCGCATTATGGGTGACAAATATCATTTGACCGCCAAAAATGGCTTGAGTTCCCTGTATTCAATATTGCCTAAAAAGTTTCGATTTAACAACGTGCAGCTATCTCCTGAGTTGGATAATTTAGCAATTATTGCAGTATCCACTAGGGACAGCGACGAGAGAAAGGGAAGGGGCAGATCTCATAGAAAAGCCTGTTTGTTGGGCGAAGTCGTCGGAATCAAGCGCCAAGAAGACGATACTATTCAAGTTGGAATGCTGAAAACTTTCTCAGAAAACTACAGCGTTCAGGATCTTTATACTCAGCCCTCAATTCTTGGAGATATTGTCACCCAGTTGTACAATCGAGGATACCGAAATTTTGTATATATCTCGCAAGCACCTTATATGAGTACGCTGCACATTACTCAAAATGAGGAAGATGAGAAATTGTTTTTTATGTCAAAAGACATCATCAAAACTTTGAAAGGAGAGCGGGAAGATATTATAATTTACCCGGTTTTTTTTGATAAATACTACGTTTACAGCGCCAAACAGCATCGGGGAGAATCTTTTTATATTCAAGATACAGCGGAGCTTACCAGCTTATTTGCAGATACGAGCAAGCAAGCTGCTGTGTTTTTCAATTTGTTTAACGGGATTAAAGTACAGCAAGGGGAGAAAAACTTTTACAATGGGGTGATTTCCTATTCGACGCTGTTGAATATTTATCAAGGCCTTCTTGACGATCGAGATATTCGCCAAGGTTTGATTTATGAGGGGGAAATCAAAAATACTTTGCTGCACTATTTGACAATATTTCACTTTTCCCGGTACGAAGCTCGCCAAAAAATTAGTTTAAAGCTCGATCCCTACGATCGCATTATTGGCGATGACTCAGTTGGTGCTTTATCTGAATTCAGTCACTGGGGTGGAAGTGCTAATTTTAATTCGCTGGCATTTTTGAATAAGGTAAGAGAAGTGTTAAATGCAACCGATCGAGGTCAAAAATAATGATAGCAGCAAACTTCGGTCGCCTCTTTGAAGTTGGATTTAATATCGGGATTTTGGCTTGCATTCAGCAGCAAAAAGTTGCTCACAATTTTGGCAACTCGTACCGTCTGGATTTGCAGCAGCTAAAATTTCCCGAGATGGTAGCAGAAATTACTCGGCACGCCAATCTGCTTGGCAGTTTGGACGGTAAAATAGTTGAGAAATGGAGCCTATTTTATATTCATAAAGGCTTTCTGGGCGGCTTGAATTTCTTCCGGGAGTACCTCAAATCTGTTGACGGAAAACCGCAGCATTTGAAAATTTTGTACTATCAGTGCAGTTTTACTAAAACTAACAGCATGGGAGCTAATGATAAAGAGGATATAGAAGGTTATAAAGAAGTTTTACTGCAACTAAAAGCCGGGCAATATAGCCTATCAAATGCTGATATTAATTTGTACATCAACCGCTACTCAAAAAAAGGCGAGTTTTTGCAAGCGGATACGCTTTTGCTGTTACAGAAAGGTAAGAATTTTAGAATTCTCTGCGTTGATTTATCTGTCTTTTCTCCCGCTGCTGCTGAGGTTGCCGATTTGAATGAAGTTGAGGTGATGCGGAAGCTGTTAGGGAGGGAAATTAGCTATTTGCGATCGAAAAGTGTTTTTTCTAACCTGGGAATCGATACCAGCACTTTAGGAATTGATTTTTCGGAGGGGTTGAAAGACTATTTTAAAGCTTTTAACTATAAGGATAAGGAAACCAGTAAGTTAATTCAGGCGGGTAGCTATGCTCACAGTTTCTATGGATTTATGCTAGAAACCGGGATGATTTCCAGTGATGCTGAGGTGTTGTTTAATGTAGTTGGTTACAGCGATCGCACTGTCAATGCTATTTCCCTTCGTAAAGATAAACTTGATCTTTTGTCTACTTGTTCGCAAATATACAAAAACCCACATACAGACAAAGATATTAGCAGTGTTCGCCGCCAGGTTTTAAAAGTTATCCAAATCAACGCGACTCGCAGTTTTAAAGAAGGCAAAAACTTTGTCGATTCTCTGTTAGCAATTGGGGAAAAGTCTACAACTGTATCTCATCCTGAACGGATTGATGGTTTTGCTAATTCGATCGATATTATATCAGACGAACTGGCAGCTAAATTGCAAGTTAACACCGGATTAAATCTGAGAGAGGCTCATGCTGAATTGATTGTGAAAGCACTTCAGTCTAATGAAACTTACATTTTTTTAACGGGGAATCCGGGAATAGGTAAAACAACTGCGATCGCCACTTTCCTCAAAAGCCATATCGATGACGGTTTCTTATTTTTTTACGTCAGTCCCCGCAAGCAAGTAAACTTAGATATTATCGAAAAATTCAAAGATAAAAATACTGGTTTGCTGTGCGACGATCGGTTATTCTGTATTAACACAAACTCTGACATTATTGCCAGCAATGCGGGACGCCGTACCGTCAAGTACGCCTCGAATAGCCGTGATGGAGATTTTACAGAAACAACGGTCAAGTTTCTCAAAGACAATCCAGAAATTAAGAGAAAAGAGTACCACCAGCGGCAAATTGAAAGAAAAGGAGAAACCGTAATTCAACCCGCTAGCGTCAAAACTAGGGGAGTGCTAAACAGCATTTGCGATGGCATATATACTCTGATTAACGGTAAGATTTGTAATAATATTGTCGCCACTGTTTCTATCCAGTCTTTGAAAGTAACAGAAAACGGAGAAAATACCCTCCGGCACTTTGAAAAGATATTTCAAGATGTTTTCAACAAAAAGGAAGGGAAAGTAATTTCTGGTAAGATGCAGCAAATATCCAGCCGCATCAAACACTTATTCATTATGATAGATGAAGTCACCGGAGACGACGGCGGTGTCGAGTTTTTGTCAGGAATTACTCAAATTGTCCGAAATTATGAGTTGGCAGATTCGCGGCACGGTTTTAATACTAAAATTATTGTAGCGGATGCTTCGATCGTAGATGTGGATGTCATCAAACAGCACCTGGAAAATATCTCGCCAGAACCGGATAAAATTTATTTCAAAAAGTTAGCTGCTAATTCTGAAACTATCCCACCATTACAAGTCATTCCATCATTTAAGTTTAATCGATTGGCTGCAACTGCGATTAATGCTAATTCCTACCCAGCCCGCAGTTTAGAGATAACTTACAAGGTGTTTATAGAAGCTGTTAAATATAAGGAAAATGCGCCTTTAAAATTGAAGAATAATTTAGTCAAAGCAGTTCACTCGGCAATAGTGGCTGATATCGATCGGCGATTAGCACAACCGGGTGTTGAACAAATTATAGTCTATATTCAGGATAAGGGAAGATTGGCAGAATTAATTGAGAAAATTCGAGATTGTCGCGAAAAATTCGAGCCGTTTAATGATTATCTCGAAATTCATGCTAGTATCTCGGAAGAGGAGAAAGAAAACATACAGGAATACAAAAATAAAGCTAAAGTAATCTTTATGACTGCATCGGGAAGTCGCGGCTTATCTTTCCCGAAAACTAAACACATTTTAGTTGATATTCCCCGCTTTCAGATTGAGAAAAATCTGATGGAGGTGATACAGGTTATTTATCGGGGACGGGGGGAAGATGAGTCAGGTAAAACCCTTGACGGTGAAGATAAGGAGTTGGTTTTTTACCTATCAGATACAGCATTTTATTACGAGGATGACGCGGAACTTTCCCTGCAAGAAAGCAAGTTGAGTTTGTTGAATTTACTGCTAATTCTCAAGACTGCGGTGATGACGCGAATTTTGGGATACGGTTATTTAGGTAGGGAAAAGTTTTTGATGATTCCCATCGGCGGTAAGTCGGTTTCAGCAGTGGGGGATACTTTTAGTAGCAAGATGGCTTCTCTAATTAAGACATTAAAAAGTGAACACCTGAGCAACCCGAAAAATAAGTGGCTGCAAGAGGTTTATAGGAGTCTGGAGCGGCTTTTTGGTCGTGGGAAGTTTGTTTTGACAACTTCCGGCACCTCCCGCCAGACTGGCGATTCCTACCTGCAAATGCGCGAGGACTTTCACAGCAAGTTTTTGCAAATGTGCAATCCGCTTGAGGGTTTGCTAAGTTATGGGAATATAGAAAACGGTCTTATTTGCGGTAGTTTGTTGCTAGTGCATCTTCGCGAAACAAAATTAGAGGAAAGTTACAAAATGCGGCTTTATGAGGAAATTAAACAATGTGTAAATGATGAATTGCTGCACAAGATGTACTGGATTAGGGACAGCAAATCCTCCCCAGCGAATTTGATTGCCGCTATTAGAGGAGGTGCGATTGAATTAGTCAAATTGCTGAACGGTGAAATCGAGAAAACTCAGTGGTTGGAAGAATATAGCCAGCAGTTCGATCGCTATTATGCCATACCGCTGTTTGCTTTTGTCAGCGGGGAGGAAATGCAGGAGTATTTTGCTGACAGCCAACTGGAAGAACCGGAAGACAGGCGGTTTCGGGATATTTTGTCGGCTTATGTGCGATCGATCTACCCTGTAGATAGTGTAATGCCGATCGGGCACAAGTATCAAGACTTTCCATTTATCGTGTTTAGAAGCTACAGTTTAGAACAAAGCCGAGAAAAGATTTTTACAGATAAATATCTTTTAAGTTCCAACGAATTGAACGTGCTCAATTTAATTTTGTCGAAGCAGGTAAACTAGACCTCTTGCATTGCCAAGCTTTCAATTCCTTCAATAATCTGCGTTTATCTGTGTTGATCTGCCTTGCATCTGCGGTTTCTGTATCAATCAAAGACTTATGCAATGCAAGCCTACTGAAACTTGTAGGCTGCGTCAGCTAGCTGTCACCCCGCAGAGAAAATAAAACTCTTCCGGGGCACCCTACTTGCTACTTGCTAACTTCAAACGGCGTGTATTTCCCCCCCAAAGCTTCGACGATGGCACGAGTATTAGCCGACATCATTTTCACATAAGAATCGCCCTCGCTTCCGGCCGCCCCAATCGAATCCGAATAAAGTTGCTGCGCCGCCAATTTCACCCCCGCTTCCTCCGCCACTGTTCTAATCAGTTGCGGGTTAATTGTAGTCTCGGCAAAAATAGCAGGAACTCCCGCAGCTTTCACCGATTCTACTAACTTTTGCACCGTTTGAGCGCTCGGCTGTTCCTCCGTACTAATCCCGATCAAACTGCCCGCACTTCCCAATCCGTAGGCGCGGCTGTAATATTGAAAAGCATCGTGAGTTGTTACTAATTCGCGCTTATTTTCGGGGATTGTTTTAATCTCTTGTTCGATCCAACTATCCAAACGTTTTAACTCTTCAGTAAGTTTCACAGCATTCTGCGTAAACTTCTCCCGATCTTCCGGCGACAGGTCGATTAGCGCATCCCGAATTGCTTCCACCATTTGAATTACATTTTCCACATTTCCCCAAACGTGCGGATCGGGTACGGTATTGCCTTCTTTATTCAGTAGCAAAGGCTTGACTACTTCCCCCACTGCTAATTTCCGCGCCTTAATTCCGGCGGCATTCATCATCCTAATTAATCCCGGTTCCAAATTGTAACCGTTATACAAAATTAAGTTAGCTTTTTCTAAAGCTTGAGAATCTTTTGGCACGGGTTCGTAAACGTGAGGATCGGTTCCCGGCTGCAAAATTCCTGTTAGCTGAACTTCGCCACCCGCTACTCGATCGGTCAAATCCTCAATAATTGTGCTGGTAGCAACTACCTTGGGTTTAGCATCTGCCTCTGGAGAGAGGCGATCGCTCTGGGTTTGAGCGCAACTAAATAAACCCAC
>NZ_JANMZH010000633.1:0-3526 GCF_031383065.1 Microcoleus sp. OTE_8_concoct_300
TTCCCTTTCTCAACCGCAACACTCGCCGCACCATCCTGATGCCGAATCCACTTCAACAAAGAATTTCCCAGCCGAGTACCAATTTGAGAACCATCAAACTCAAACAGAGAATCCTTACTTTTGAGCCCCTGCGCTAAAACTTCTTTCCCCTTAGCGCTCAATTCCACCATCGTCACCCGATTTACCAGCGAATACTCGATCGCCCCAGATTCCTGCAACTCGCCCAGAACTCCCACATATCTCTGACTCGTCTCATTAGTGCGAACAATCCGCTTAGTCAAATCCCCCTTTTTTACCCTCATCTTCCCGCCGCCCAAATCCCACAAATTCAGCAGTACCCGAACTTTCGCCTTAGCATCCCAAAGCGCTTGCTCTTCGGGTGTCCTAGTTTGAGACACCACAATTTCATCTTTCTCTGACATATCCATAGCTTTAAATACTTGTTTTTACTATCAACTATCAAATTTTACCAGAAACCTTGCTGGGAAACATTTAAACTTTTCCCCAAGCACGTCGGCGAACCTGCGAATAACTTATACAGATTTCATTTTTACATAATTTTGTCACTCATTAGGACAGTAAAATTCGATCATAAAAAATATGACGATTGACTAAAAACTTGTGAATAGATATAATATAATGTTGGATAAATTATCCCACTTCAAATTATCCGCAGCAAATACGAGCGATCGCACTATTCAATCAAAACAATCGCGATCGGGGCTGGGGACGAGTTAGCAAACTCAACAAATGTAGCGATCCCAACCTTAGTCAACCAGCCGCAACCCAGCTTAACTGCGACTTTAGTTCAATGCCAGATTCAGCCTTTAGAAAGACGAATTCAACCTACACATCTTGTTACATTGCAATAGCAATCAAAACATTCAACAACGCTTTACCAATGAAAAATATTCCCGACCAAATTTCCGACATCAAAGAAAAACTTCCAGACATTACTCCCACCCCTCCCGGTTTAAAAGCTCAAGCATCTAGCCACGACCTCAAAGCCCGTTTAGATTGGGGCGAACCCGGACTCACAATCATCGACGCTCGTGATGTTGAAAGCTTCGGCAAAAGCCACATTACTGGCGCCGTAATGATGCCAATGGAAGACTTAGTAGAACGAGCAAAAGCCAGCCTAGAACCCGTCCGCGACATCTACATCTACGGCGAAAACGACCAACAAACCGCCGAAGCTGCCAATCTTCTCCGCGCAGCAGGCTTTCAAAAAGTAGCCGAACTAAAAGGCGGAATTCCTGGTTGGAAAGCCATTGACGGCCCCATCGACGGCTCTGGCGAACACGATACTCCCGGCCCCGACGCCTACAACGTTGTCTCTCGCTTGCAACACCACGCCGATACCCAGAAAACTAACAAATAACCTCAGATTGGCGGCAGGATTCGCCCACACAATCTGACACTTAAAAAACCCGGTATCGCAAAAGTTACCGGGTTTTTCTATCCGAACTTATACCAAATCCGTCTTATATTAGACCTCTTGCAAAAATCCTTTTCATCAATTGATGGGACGGGCAAGATGCCCATCCCACAAGAGTTATTTTTTTTGTGGGATGGGCATCTTGCCCGTCGTATTTATTTTTGCAAGAGGTCTATTTTCTTAGTCTCTTAGAGAGAGACTTCCTTTGTATAGGATAGGTTTCAACCGCCGACTTTTAACTTCCGGCTATCCAAATATGCCTTAACTTCTGCGAACATGAGGCGGTTGGCATCAAAAGTAATCAGCTTAACAGCTTCCTCAAAAGAAACCCAAGCAGAATTTTGGATTTCCTCCACTTGCAAAACAACTTCCCTCGAATTGACAAAGCCTAAAAAGTATGTCACCGTTTTTTCAATCGGCTCCCCATCTTTAACAAAAGAATAATGTTCTGTAAAACTCGGCTCATCCAGCATTTCAAAATCGGATATACCAGTTTCCTCCTGAAATTCCCGCCTAGCCGTTTCCGCTGGAGATTCCCCCGGATTGGCGTGACCTTTGGGAAACGCCCAATGTCCGGCTTGATGTTGAATTAACAGAAACAAAGGGTCAGCTTCAGTCGAAAAAATCGGCACAATTCCAAAACATTCATCTTTCATTTTTCTGATATTCCCTATTAACTATAGCAATCCTAAATCATTTGTGAATTTCTTACTCCCGGACCGCGAGTTCGGGGAGGGTTGGGGTGGGGTAAAAAATTTACGACTCCTGCAAGGATTGCTATATTATGTTTTTCGAGTCCGGGCAGCATCCGGACTTCGTTTGTGTAGATGCGATTTCAATCGCCGAGTCTCTGCAATTCCCACCCCAACCGAGTTTGCTGTTCATAAACCCGCTTCAAAGTATTAACATCCCTCGCAGAAATAGGCGGGGGATTTCTCACCTGAGAAAAATAAAGCACATCAGTTTCCATCAAACTGTGGCCCCAAATTCCCAAAGCGTGACCCAACTCGTGCCGCGCCGTCGCTGGAACATACTTACCCACTTGATTCGGATTCAAATAAACCGAAAACCGATGAGATAAGACAGTTTTATCCGCATCCCGACGGGTGTACAATTCATAGGTAGCCTCTCCAGAGCGCGATCGCAACACCCCTTGACGCAAAGGCGGAGCCCGACGTAAAATCCTAATATCAGCCACCTCCGAACTATCCACCACTTCCAAAGGCAAATAAACCCCCCATTCCCGGACAACATCCAACACAGCCGCCAGCCATTCTTCAGACTTATTAGCATCAACGGGACGCTCAACATAAACCTGAATCGGAAACTTCGACCACAGCAAATGACCGAAACTCGGTGGCTTAACCTGGTCAAAATAATCACCGCTATCCGTGGAATCTTGCCAATTGGTCAGCGTTGGTGGCAAAGGGTGAACCTGTGGATTCGGCAAACTATTCGGGAGAGGAGAAAGACTTGCAGCCCGAGTATTAACCTGACTAAAAATTATCAGGCTAAAACAACATAAAGCCAATCCCAAACCAGCCAGCAATCGAGGTTTTACCGTAACTTTCCACAACCGCATTTTTGCAACCGCAGATAGACGAAAATAAACGCAGATGAACTTGATATTATCTGCGTCTATCTGCGTTCATCTGCGGTTAAAAATCCGAAGCTTATAACTTAGGGGTCAACCAACCAGCACTCAAAATCACAGTCAAACCCATAAAAACAATAGACAGACCCCAAGTAATGCGGTTCAGACTCGTTTCTGCACTCTTGGCGCTAGTAAACAATTGAGCTTGTCCGCCAATCCCTCCAATGCCATCGCCTTTAGGACTGTGCAGCAACACAAAAACCACAAGTCCTAAAGCAGACAAAGACCAGATAACTTGTAAAACAGAAACAATATTCATCAGAAAAAATGGGTAGAAACCCCGTGCTTCTGGCACGGCTTTATATTTTTGATTTACTACCGCCTTGGGATTGGTTAACGGGAGTGTACTTTTGTATTGCACTTTCAACGGGACAATTACCGCTTCCAATCTTCCAATCCTGTACGCATAGTATTTTGCTCAATTGAGCCTCCCA
>NZ_JANMZH010000631.1:0-27229 GCF_031383065.1 Microcoleus sp. OTE_8_concoct_300
ACTCTTTTTGAGTTGCCTTCTTACTCTCCTGAATTAAATTTAATTGAAATTTTATGGCGGTTTATTAAGTATGAATGGATTGAGATATCTGCTTACAAGAGTTGGGGAACTTTTGTTACCTCTGTGGAAAAAATCCTGAAATAATTTGGAGAAAACTATGTAATTAATTTTGTCTAGCTACTTACCAGAAGTACGCTTCACAACCGCTGGCGATATGCTGGGGTAGAACATTCTCACAGGCAAATACCACTAATGGAAGAAGTGTTATTTCAGCGCTGGCTTGTTCTTCTCAAACAACCTTCTTTAGATTAATAGCGATCTCTTGCTTTCATTGGCGGCAAAAAAACCAAAGCTCGATCGTTCCGGCTGTGGCGGAATTAATATGATATCGAAATGCCAAAGATGAACGGCTATGCTCTCATGCGTAAAATTCGACAGATCCTAGACGATCGCCCGGCGGGCAGATTCCAGCGCTCGCTCTGGCAGCCTATGCTGTAAAAGTTGAGCAGCAACAGGCGATCGCCGCTGGGTTTCTGGCGTCATCTAGCTAAACCCGCCCGGTCAGCCGAGATAGTATGGTTGCCCGTTTGTGTGGGCCCAATGGAAAGACAACCGCATGATCCAGCAGTATCAACTCGTTGAACAGATTTTTGCCGGCAATAGCGAGATGGCGATGCTGATGCGATCGCACGATTGGTCGCTTTCGGCCCTGGGGGCGGTCGAAACCTGGCCTCAAAGCTTGAAAACCGCGATTCGGATCGTTTTAGGCTCTCGCTACCCCATGTTTGTCTGGTGGGGACAGCAGATGACCAAGTTTTATAACGATGCTTACATTCCTGTCCTCGGCAAGCGACATCCGCAAGCACTAGGTCAGCCTGCCTCACGGGTATGGGCTGAAATCTGGGACACCCTAGGACCGCAAGCAGAAGCGGTTTTGAACCAGGGACAATCGACGTGGAATCAAGAATTGCTTCTGGTGATGGACCGCAACGGGTATACAGAGGAAACCTACTTTACCTTTTCCTACAGTCCGGTGGCGAATGATGATGGCCCAGTGGGGGGCGTTTTCTGCGCCTGTAGCGAGGACACTCAGCGCGTTTTGAGCGACCGCCGCTTGGCAACGCTGCGCGAATTAGCAGCAGAAACAGTCACTGCCAAGACGCAAGAAGCCGCTTGCGAGATTTCCGCCACCGTATTGACCCATAACGCCTATGACATCCCGTTTGCGCTGTTTTATCTTCTCGATGGCGAAAGCGAGATCGCACGACTCGCGGGTACAACCAGGTTAGCAGCCGGAACCCCTGCCTCTTGTGAGGCGATCGAGCTGACATCCGCCCACAAGTGCCAGTGGCAATTGAAGCAAGTCATCGAGACGGGCGAAAGCAGAATCATTGAAAATTTGGAGGCGCAATTTGGACTTTTACCGGGCGGGGCGTGGTCCCAATCTCCCCATCAAGCGGTAGTTCTACCACTAGCTCGATCGGGAGAAACCTTCGGGTTCCTGATTGCTGGAGTGAGTCCGCTTAGAACGTTTGATGATGATTACAAAGGTTTTTTTGACTTGATGGCAGGGCAGGTGACAACGGCGATCGCCAACGCTCAAGCCTATGAAGCAGAACGCAAACGCGCCGAAGCATTAGCTGAGTTAGACCGTGCTAAAACCACCTTTTTTAGCAATGTGTCTCACGAATTCCGCACGCCACTGACCTTAATTCTGTCGCCGTTGGAAGAAACGATCGCCAACCTGGATGGAACAATTCCACCTCAAGAACGCGAACAATTACTACTGGTGCAGCGCAATGGAATGCGACTGCTCAAACTCGTCAATAGCTTGCTCGATTTCTCACGCATCGAAGCAGGTCGAGTCCAAGCATCTTATGAACCTATAGATTTGGCCACCTATACGGCGGAACTTGCCAGCACGTTTCGATCGCTGATTGAACGGGCCAGAATGTCGCTAATTGTTGACTGTCCACCCTTGCCCGAAGCGATTTATATCGATCTCGAAATGTGGGAAAAAATCGTACTCAATCTATTATCAAATGCTTTTAAGTTTACCTTAGCAGGAACAATTACTGTTCGATTGCAGTGCGTCAAAAATTGTGTTGAATTATCAGTTGCAGATACAGGAGTCGGTATTCCCTCCGAAGAACTACCGCATTTATTTGAGCGATTTCATCGAATCAAAAACTCGCAAGGCCGGAGTTTTGAAGGCTCCGGCATAGGGCTGTCGCTGGTGCAAGAACTCGTCAAAATACATGGGGGAGCGATCGATGTCAGCAGCACTTTTGGGCAGGGCAGTTGCTTTACAGTGACGATTCCCACCGCAACAGCTCATCTGCCGCCGGAGCAAATTGGTGCCAGTTGCGCGTTAGCATCAACGGCGTTAGGGGCAATACCCTATGTCGAAGAAGCTCAACGGTGGTTGCCAGAAGGCGATTTGAGATTAGAAGAATGGAGCATGGCTCCATCCACTCATGAACTCGTCAATCAACCCGCTCAATCTAAAATCCAAAATCTAAAATCTAAAATTCTCCTGGCCGATGACAACGCTGATATGCGCGATTATATTCGACGACTCCTGAGCGGTTCTTATATTGTTCAAACCGTCGCCGATGGCGTTGCCGCATTGACTGCCATTGAGAAGAATCCACCCGATTTGGTATTGACAGATGTGATGATGCCGGGGATGGATGGGTTTGAGTTGTTGCGATCGCTGCGTTCTAATCCCGGAACCCAAGATATTCCCATCATTCTATTATCAGCCCGCGCGGGCGAAGAAGCGCGTATTGAAGGACTCGCAGCCGGAGCCGACGACTATCTGATTAAACCGTTCTCGGCGCGTGAACTGCTGGCAAGGGTTGAAGCAAGTTTGAAGCTGGCACGGCTGCGGGAGGAAGCAACTGTGCGAGAGCGAACCATTCTGGGGCGCGTAACCGATGCGTTTATGGCAATGGATCTCGACTTTCGCTTGACCTACGCTAATGAAGCCGCACAACGAGTGTCGCGAACTCCCCTAGAAGCAATGGTGGGCAAAACGATGTGGGAAGCCTTCCCAGGCACGATCGGCAATCAGTTTGAATTCCAGTATCGCAGAGCGTCCAGCGAGCAAATCGCGGTGGACTTTGAGGAATATTATGCTCCGTTTGATTTGTGGGTTGAGGTTCACGTTTATCCTTCACCGACTGGGCTGTCTCTTTTCTTCCGGGATATCAACGATCGCAAAAAAATTGAGCAGGAACGGGAACGGTTTCTTGCCGTCGGTTCAGATTTGCAAGTGATCGCGGGCATAAACGGGTATTTCCACTGGATCAGCCCAACCTTTAAACGAACCCTCGGCTGGACACCAGACGAAATGACATCCCGCCCCTGGACTGAGTTTTTACACCCGGACGACCTGGGAACCTCCACAGCAGAAGCCGACAGTCTGTTCTTTGGTAACGAAATCTTTACGTTTGAAAACCGTTTTCGGCACAAAGATGGCTCCTACCGCTGGTTTCTCTGGAACGCCCAGCCCTACCCAGAAGAACAAGTGATTTACGCCGCAGCCGTTGACATCACTGAGCGCGTGCGCGTCGAAAACGAGCGCCAACGGGCGGAAGCAGCCTTGCGTGAAACCGAGGAGCACAGCCGGAATATTCTAGAGAGCATTGGTGAAGCATTCTTTGCCCTGGATGAGAACTGGCGGTTCACCTACGTCAATCAATTTGCCGAAAAACTGCTCGATCGCATTCGGGGTGATTTGATTGGCAAAAATTTATGGGAAGAATACCCAAAATTAATTGGTAGCGAGTTTGAGCCGCTCTATTGGATCGCCATGCGCGATCGCGTGGCTGGGTCACTGACGGCGTTTTATCCCGACCACGATCGTTGGTACGAAGTCCGCCCCTACCCTGCCGCACATGGAATCACCGTTTATTTTAAGAATGTCACCGATCAAATTCAAGCGCAAGCAGCCCTGCGCCAAACGTCCGCCGAACTCGAACGGCAACTGCAAAAGTTCAACGCCTTTAAGTCTTCGGTGCCGGACTTTATTTATACGTTCGATTTGTCCGGGCGTTTCATTGATATCAACAAGCCGTTGCTCGACCTTTTCCAAAAATCCTTCGCTGAAGTCATCGGCAAAAACTTTTTTGAATTAGATTACCCAGTGGATTTAGCTGTCAAACTGTACAATCAGATTCACAAAGTGATTCAAACGCGCCAACCGCTTAAGGATGAAACGCCATACACCAGCGCCTTCGGTACAAGAGCTTACGAGTATATTTGGGTGCCCGTTTTTGATGCAGAGGGTGCTGTGGAAATGGTAGCGGGTTTAACGCGCGACATCACCGATCGCAAGCAAGCCGAAGCTGAACGCGAGAAGCTTCTGCAACAAGAGCAAACCGCACGAGAAGCCGCCGAAACCGCCAACCGCATCAAAGATGAGTTTTTGGCGGTGCTGTCTCACGAGTTGCGATCGCCCCTAAACCCCATTCTCGGCTGGTCGAGGCTGTTGCAGCAAAACAAACTGGGCGCTGCCAAAGCTGCTAGCGCCCTTGCCTCGATCGAACGCAACGCCCTACTGCAGTCACAACTGATTGATGATCTGCTCGACATCTCCCGCATTCTGAGCGGCAAACTGAGTTTGAATCAGATGTCCGTTGATTTGAATATGGTGATCTCGGCCGCCTTGGAAACCGTTCGGCTAGCAGCCGAAGCCAAGTCACTGCAAATTGAAACAACCTTTTCACCGGGCATCGGAATGCTAATTGGCGATTCCGGGCGTTTGCAGCAAGTAATCTGGAATCTTTTATCCAATGCCGTGAAATTCACCCCTCAAGGCGGGCAAATTAGCGTTAGGTTAACCCAAACTGGAAGTTATGCCCAGATTCTGGTCACCGATACAGGAAAAGGCATCAATCCTGAGTTTCTGCCTTATGTGTTTGAGCATTTTAGGCAAGAGGATGGAGCCATAACTCGTAAATTTGGGGGTTTGGGATTGGGGCTGGCAATCGCGCGTCAAATTGTTGAACTGCACGGCGGCAAAATTTGGGTTGAGAGTAGGGGCGAAGGACAGGGAGCCAGCTTCACCGTTGAACTTCCCCTCTTGCATACCGCGAATCCGGTTGAAGAACTTGCCGATACAACTGAAGCTCGATCGGACGATCTTCACCTGGCTTCTGTGCGCGTGTTGGTTGTGGATGATGAACCGGATTCACGCGAGTTTGCGGCGTTTGTAGCGGAACAAGCCGGAGCCAAAGTGACTGCCCTTGGGTCTGCGATCGAGGCACTGCAACTGCTCTCAACCACACCCTTCCATATCCTCCTGTGCGACATTGGTATGCCAGATATGGATGGCTATATGCTAGTGCGGCAAGTGAGAGCTCTACCACCAGAGGAGGGCGGGCAAATTCCGGCGATCGCCCTGACTGCCTATGCTGGAGAGTTTAATCAGAAACAAGCTCTTGCTGCTGGGTTTCAACGTCATCTTGCAAAACCTGTCGAACCCAATGAGTTAGTCAAAGCAATCGTGACATTGCTCAGCAGACTGCATCGCTGACTCCGAATTTTAATAGATTGTCTATAGCAATCCTAAATGATTTGCGTAATTATTGTAGGGGCAATCCCCCCGTGGTTGCCCCGATAGATAGGGGGTAGGCACTCTTGGCACTACCCCTACAAATTTATCTGAATGATTTAGGATTGCTATATCACCGACAATCTATTAAAACCCGTCCCCCACAACTGAATAATGACTCTTGAATCCTGAATTCTTTATTGTTAAAAGTTTTGAGTTTTGCATTAAAGATTCTTTAACTTAAAACTCAAAACTATTTTCTCTTAACCAACTCATCAAATCAATTCCGGCTTTACTGCCGGAATGATATCAAAGAAGCGCTTCCCTAGTCGGGCGTAAAGTCGAATCCGGAGGGCAACAAATAATTCGCGCAATTTTCATTTTTTTGACCCCTCCTTCTACAGCCAACAACCAACAGTCAACAGTCAACAGTCAACAGTCAACAATGACGGACCGTACCACCGGAATCGATATCAATCCCGGCTGTGAGTAGCTCCATTCGGCAAAATCGCCCCGCCTAAAGCTGCTTCATTCAAATTATCAACATTCAAGCTCGCCCCAATCAAATTAGCCTCTGACAAATTAGTTCCTGTCAAATTCGCCCCTGTCAGAGAACTCAGCAGCAAACCCGCTCCCGACAAATTGGCGTGACTCAAATTCGCCCCCCGCAAATCCGCTTCCAGCAAGCTAGCACCGGACAAATTCGCACCGCTCAAATTAGCTCCCCGCAAAGAAGCTTTGTTTAAATTCGCACCCCTCAAATCAGCATTGTGCAGAATCAAACCATTTAAATTAGCTTTACTCAAATTAGCTCCCTGCAAGTGGGCACCGCTCAAATTTGAGCCATTTAAATTAGCCGATTGCAAGTCAGCACCGCTCAAGTCAGCACCGCTCAAATTAGCAGCGCAAATAGAAGCCTCCCGCAGACTTGCTTCGCTCAAAGAAGCCCCAACCAAATTGACACCGCTGAGATTGCCGCGATTGAGATAAGCCCGAATTAGAGTGGCTCCGCTCAGGTTCGCCCCGTTCAAATCAACCTCGCTGAGAATCGCTCTCGTCAGATTTGCTCTGCTTAAATCAACCCCGCTCATAATTGCTCGGCTCAGCGTCGCCCCGCTCAAATTAGCCTCAGTTAGTTTCGAGCCGCTTAGCAAACAAGCTCCTACTAAACTCGCTCCCGTCATCACAGCTTTGCTCAAGTCAGCCTGAGACAATATTGCTCCGCTGAGATTTGCTCCGCTAAAATCTGCTGCGATCGCCACAGTTCCAGTTAAACTAGAACTCCCGAGGTTAGCTTCAATTAATTTGGCCTTAGACAAATTAGCCCCGCTCAAGTCGGCACCGTTTAAATTAGCTCCAATCAGTTTGCTTCTAATTAAGTTTGCACCTTTCAAATTAGCGCTGCTCAAATTTGTTCGACTGAGATTAGCTTCACTCAAATGAGCTGCAATGAGGTTAGCCCCTCGAAAATCTCGTTCCCCGTTTCTATGTCTAGTTAAAAGTTCATCGGCACTTACAAGCTCAGTGAAATTCATAAAAAAATTGAGTGAGTTTCCTTAATTTCTCGATGTTCTATGTTGTCTGAAAATTTGTACTATCGTGTTTGCCAGTCAGTTTTTTAAACCAATACTGCCACAGTAACAATTGTCAAAACTGCTTGATTCCTAGCATCACCCTCCTCACCTAGTTATAACTTACGAAAAGAAACCGGGTTCGGGTAAAATCTGAGGTTAGTCAGCGCGGAAGCCATGAAGAAACAGAGTTTCTCTCCGCGTGTAACCCCTGTAAGTCTTATTTTGCTAGTAGTTAGTTGGCGGTTGATGTTAGTTGTTAATGGTTAGTTGTATTTATACTAACTGCTAATCACTAACTATTAACTGCTAACCATTTACCAAAATATGGAGAAGTTGTCGATCGATCTTGTCAAGGTCGATCAAATATTTGGGGTATTGCTGGCAGCATCCGCGCCGCATTCTGACCGGAAAAATTGCTGGTACTGGCGATCGAATTTATTAGTGCAATCAAGAAACAAGATATCCGAGCTTCAACCCCGAATGCCTTCTACATAAGTGCCTTCTATCTTCGATTGCCCATGAAAGCAGACCCCGGTCAGCTCAGCTAGTTTCACCTCCCCCCACTGTGCTGCGCGCCAGTGAAATCCAACAGGAAGGCGGTTTCCCTGGGAGTGCTGAGCGAGTCGCAGGCGAAGCAAGCAATACGCTGCTAGTAGCCTGAGATTTCGCGAAAAAATGAGTCGCGAGCCATTGTGCTCCCGCGCTGCTGTGCTTGCTGTCAATCTTTACTCGATCCATGAGCGCTTGCGGTTCTAATTAACAGAACACCCGAAACCTGACGCGCTCCCGGACATAAAAGCTGTTCCTGGGCTTCTCAAATGCTTCGCTGAGGCCTTCCCAGAAAAACTGTATTCCTGTAGCAGGTCTTGCCAACGGCAATAGGGATGCTACAGCCAACCAATGACCAGCCTAAGTCTTGCCCGAAGGGCCCGACAATATTATTATTCTAATAGTTGCCGACCACCGCAGGCTTTTCTGGGCGCGGGGGACTGGCTACTTCACCTGTATAAGTTGCTGAAATTAGCCGCCCCATAATTAAAGATAGTCGCTCTTTGACTAACCGAGCAATATCTGCTGTAATTTATGTCATCAAATTTGATAATACTGCGGGGTTGGCAATCGAGCTGTAGTGAGTGTTACAGACAAAAAAAACACTGCCGATTTAGGGTGTAAAAATAAAGTCCACCGATCGAGCCGCCGACGCAAAGCCCACCTCGCCAATCACAATTAAACTTTTTAGGGGTGGCTTTTTTTAAGTTTACAGAACAAAACAAAAGCCGACTTTCAGAGAAAAAGCCGACTTTTGAGATAATTTTACCGAGGAAGTGCAAAACCCCTAGCTCGCCCGTGTTGGTTAGATCACTTTCCACAATCCGAGTGCGCGACTGGGACTACCCGGCAGTAGGTAGAAACAATACCCAAACAAAGTCTGAAGTATTAAATCAGAGGGCGGGGGGTAACGCCCTGATTGGGATCGTAAATATTAGGCGTAGTATCAACGCCCGGAGTACCAGCAGCGCCGTAATCAGCCGGAGTAGTATCGACGCTGGGATAGTCGTAGGTGTTCCAATGCTGAATGCCTCCGCGGCTCAGAATAGTTTCAGCTTTAGCGACTTCTGCTTCGCTACCGTCAAGCAGTACCAAGTAATCTCCTCTCGCCACCCGCTCGTTGTATGCTTTAGCTTCCTCTTCGGGAATTCCCATACCCACTAAAGCTCCGATCAAGCTGCCTGCAGCCGCACCCAAAGCCGTACCGGCGAGTGTAGTAGCGATCGCCGTAGCTGAGGCTCCTGCCAGCATAATCGGCCCGATTCCCGGAATTGCCACTAGGCCCAGACCTACCAACAAGCCTGTCAAACCGCCCAAAGTGCCGCCTGTGAGTGCGCCCTTAGTCGCCCCTTCATCGGCCTTGTTGTCCGCACTTTCCTGCACGTCAAGCCCTGCGATCTCCCCTTTAGAGTCAGCATCCTTAGCGATGACCGAAACCCGATTCATGTCAAAACCGGCAGTTCTCAGTTCTCCCAGGGCGTGTTCCGTCTCGCGGCGGGTGGAAAATACGCCCACTGCGCGCTTCTCGTGGCGACCCGAAGCTCTGCGGCCGGTGTCTGTCGGCACATCGTAAATGGCCCAATCCTGAATGCCCCGCACGCTCATAATTCCTTCGGCTGTGGCAAGATCCGAATCTGTTCCTTCTACGAATACCAAATATTCTCCGCGCGAGACGCGATCGCTATAAGCTTTAGCTTTTCCTTCAGGAACTCCCAAACCGATCAAACCGCCGGCCAAACCGCCTGCTGCAGCCCCAATCGCGCCTCCGACCACAGTATCTGCCAGCAAAGTTGCGATCGCGCCCCCCGCCATCACCGGACCAACTCCCGGAATCGCCAGTGCCCCAATGCTTCCGAGCAACCCAATCAAACCGCCCGTCACTACTCCCGCTGTCGCGCCTGCTTTTGCGCCACCACCGACTTTCTCGTCGGTACTCTTACCAGCGCTAGCGCCCGCAATTTCGTTACTATCGAGATTTTCCCCAACTACCGAAACTTTATTCATCGGAAACCCGGTACTTTGCAGTTCCATCAGGGCTAGTTCCGTATCTCGGTAATTAGAAAATGCTCCTACAGCTCGCTTATGTTGACCTAAAGCCATTTTCTTTCTCCTACAAAATATACTACTTTTTCACAACTACAGAATTTATGCTCTGCTTGCTGTCATCAATCACATTTAGTCCTTCTTTCCCCACATTTTTCATCGGTCGCTGGGAATAACCTCGGTCTCTATCTTCTGGCTGGTTTCTAACTAATTCTCAGAAATTGGAAAGCGGAAATTGGGAATTGGAAATTTCAGACAGTGCGCGAGTTTTGAGTGTGTAAATTTTAAACTTTTAAAATTAAAACCCCGCTACCCCGAGAGAGTCACGTAAGCGTTGCGATACGCTGCGAAAGCAATCTTAAAATGCAAAACTTTCCGTGTTCTCTATTGGCTGTTCCCTCTGTCTTCTCCTTCTGCCTTCTACCTTCTTTCCCTCTTCCTTTTTCCTTCTAATTTATTGCTTGCTGCTAGGCGATTCGGATGCACTAGGCGATTCGGATGCAGCGGGAGCGACAACAGCCGTAACATTCACCTCTTTGACACCCTTAATCTCTTTAGCTAGTGGCTCAATTTTCGCTAAATCAGTTTGATTGGGAACTGTGCCACCTACCGTGACAACCCCGTCTTTTGCATCAACAGTTAGCGCACCTTTAGGGATGTTTACTTCTAACTTGGAGCGCACTTCACTTTTGAGGTCGCCCGGAGCTCTTGTTGCATCACCACCGGTCACATTGTTGCGCTGTTCTCTGGCCCTGATATCAGAATTTGCTTGTGCTTTGCGAATATCGCTAGTTGCGTCACCCTGAGTTTTTTGAACAGCCTCGGCAGGGGGCGGGCTGGGGCTATTTTCTGTCGTAGAATTAGGAGCATCAGCGCTAGTTTTAGCCCCCTCGCTGCAAGCAGCAGCTCCAAATAATAGGATGCCGCTGAGGAGAATGGGTGTTAGTTTGTTCATAATATGTTAATAACCTCCGGGTAAGCTTTCGATGAGCCTGACTTCCCTGACTTCGTTGAGCCAGATGAGAGCCAGATGGAGCAAGAGAGCATCTTTCCTTGTGCTTTCTGCGATTTAAAAATCCTTATATCAAATATATAAACTTGAGCGAGTATCTACATCGCTCCACGGGTGTAAAATTTATCTATGCCGTTAGATAGAGTACAAAAAACAAAATAAGGTCTTAACTCACATTTAACTTAATGAGTTCTGACGGCATTATTCCTCTGAAACCCAGTAGATGGATCCATTTTTCCTTGCCAAAGCCAATATTTTCCTCTAAACCAAGTTTAAAAGGGTAAGCTTTATGAATAAATTCGATCGCCACTGCCAACTGATTTTTCCCTCCAACCTCGAACCTCTGACTTCATCCTTCAACATCCATCCGTTAAATCCGTTAAATCCGGTACACGGCACCATGCCGAACTTCCTGCTTCAAAACAAACGAAAAGAGTCGAGAAATTTTTGAGCATTTTCTGGTTCTCGGGTAGTGGCAACCAGCCCGTAAACGCGCGTTTCCACCAAGAAAACTTGACCTACACCTACCGACTCACTGGTGGAAAGCGGCTGAAACTCAAACTCTTTTCCCGGATAGCCTCCGAGGGAAATATCCCGCACTTGCAACAATTTAGCATTTGCCCCCACGACAAAGAAATCAACGGCATTATTTAAAGTAATTTTAATATTATTGTTGCTCATCCGGAAATCTAGGTCAAAGTATTGAAGTAAATAAGTTTCTTTGTTTTTTAAGATCGATCTGTATGTATGAGCAATAACTTGAGTAGAAAAAATTTGGGTATTAATTTTGGGAGATCCCGGCATATCGATCGCAAACTGACCCATCGCCGAGCAAAATGGCTGCCACTCTGGCCTCTGAAGTTCTGCCTGCAGCGGGGCTCCTTGAGCTTTTGCGGGACTGGCAAACTTGACAGGCGAGACAAGTAATGTAGCAGTAACTAGGAGTAAATACAGAAATTTCATTTGGGTAAAAATTATATGAACCAGATCGATATGCGCTAGCCTAGAAATATATCCGCAAAAGGGGGATTTATGCTGAATATTATATTTACTCAACGGCGACGCAACTCGATCGAGCGATCGCCAGCTAAAACCAATAAAACCAATAAAACCAATATACTCGCTGCTGTACATACTTGGCTGGCTGTGTGTCTGCTGGCTGCTGTCACAGCTTGTGCAAACAGCCCCAACAGCAAAGCCCTGGAAGAATCTTTAGCCGCCGATCCCAAATTAAAACAAAACCCAGTGGTTTTCTCTTCCCCGCCACCAGCGACAGCCGTTGACACAAACTCTACCGCCAAACTTCCTCCCGATTTCCCGACAGAGATTCCACTATATCCTAATGCTCAGTTAATCGAAGTTGGCGGGGAAACCGATCCGCAAAAAAATGTGCGACTGCGCTGGGAGAGCACAGATCCGGTTAATTCCGTTGGGAACTTTTACTCCACAGAGTTTGGGCGCCGAAACTGGGAAATAGTCAGTCGCCCAACCGCCGAGGGACAAGGTTCTTTAGTAGCAACCCGAGATAATTTGCGGGTAACAGTGTCGCTTTCTCCTACTCAGAAAGTAGGGGGTTCTACAGAATTTGCGATCGACTACAGCAAAGACAGCCCAGAAATTGCCGCCAGTCCCCAACCTAATAATTCCGAGTCTAGCGCATCTCCAACACCAACACCTTCTCCATCTAATTCAGAGGGAACTACTCCAACGCCATCCGCCTCGCCAAAAGCAGCAAAAGTTAGCGAACAAGAGGGCCAAATTCCTCAACAGTTGCGGCAGTATGTGGCAGATTTAACTCAGTTGGAAGTGCTGAAAGTGCGATCCTCTCCGAGGGCTTCGCTAACAACAGACAGTGCTAATTTAGAAACTGCCAGCACTTTGCCCAAACCCAACAAAATTGTCACTCGCCGCGAATACGCCCGCTGGTTAGTAGCAGCTAACAATCAGATTTATGCTAGCCGTCAAGCCAAACAAATTAGATTAGCAGTAGACTCTAGCGAACCGGCTTTTTCTGACCTACCCAAAACTGACCCGGATTTTTCAGCAATTCAAGGTTTAGCAGAAGCCGGTGTAATTCCGAGTTCGCTTTCGGGAGAAACTAAAGATGTGAAATTTCGCCCGGATGCACCTTTAACTCGCGAAACAATGATTCTCTGGAAAGTGCCTTTAGATACTCGTCAAGTTTTGCCGACAGCTAACATTGAAGGAGTGAAAGAAAAGTGGGGTTTTCAAGATGCTTCTAAAATTGATTCCCAGGCGTCGCGGGCCGTTTTAGCTGATTTTAACAATGGAGATTTGGCAAATATTCGCCGCGTTTTTGGTTTTACTACTCTGTTTCAGCCGAAGAAATCCGTGACTCGCGCCGAAGCTGCTGCTAGTTTGTGGTATTTTGGCGTTCAAGATCAGGGATTGTCTGCTAAAGATGCTGTGCAAGCAAAGTCTCAACCTGCTGAGTAGAGTTGTGTGGGGTAGTTAAAAGTTTTGAACACAGCATCTACTTACCCAAATCAAAAAAACTGGGTTTTTTCTCCGTTAAAAAGCCCAGTTTCTGCGTCCAAGACTGCCGAAATTTTACCAATTTTTGACAAATCGGCGCGCGATCGCCCGCCCGAAAAATTGCAGCTTGGCTTTCTAGGATTTCGGTAAATGTTACTTACCCAGAAACCGAGTTAGATTTACGACAATTAGCAGTAAGTATAACGGCACGAAAAAACAATAATATCTTGTAGGGTTTTGTTGGGGCGCGAAAGCGCGTCTTATCTATACCAGAAGCGAGTTTATGAGTGTAAAACCCGCCCTCCCCCGTTAGGTTTATTTTTACCCACTTACTTAAAACGCCGGGGATATCGGTTGAAAAGCCCCGTTTCTTTAATCTCTCTACGCCAGTCATCGTAATAAAATCCTTTCAAACACTATACATCGGCTTTTCTGTCCTTGTGTCGCACCCTACGGGATAGATTTTTTTTGCCTTAATCTAAATTTCTGTATCCTTCAAGACAACCGCTGCATTTTGTGGACAAATTTCTACATATTTTAACTAACACTTTGTTCAAAACTCTCAGTAGGATTCCGGATGCGGTAGCTGCCTTAGCGATAAATGAAAAAGAGTTTTTGATCTCTGGGAGAGCATTTTTTAATGTACGATATTACCCTATTTACCCCCCAAGACATGGCGAAATGCAGCTTAGTCCTGCGCCACTTAGGTAAAAATACTGCTAGTATGGAAGCCAGCAGCCAGAAGATAGTTAACTATATTTACCAACATTTTTGCGATTCGCAAACTGGAGAAAATAGCTGTGCCTTAGTGCGTTTGTTCAAAACTCATCCCTACGGGGAATTAGAAGACTCATTGCAACAATCCGCCCGCTGCTTGATGAACGGCTATCCCCCCGCCGCCGACATGAAATGTTGGACTCTGCTAGCAGCAGCAGGCACAGAACCGCAGTGGAATTCTCGGCACACAGCAGCAAAAAATACAGCTATTCCGTTAGTTAGTACACAATTAGTGGCTCAAATGCCGGCGATTTCGGAAATAATCCGGCAGTTCGGTTTAGACATTCCTACATTCCTCGGACTCGAGCCAGAAAGATTCCTGCAATTAGAACCCGCAGTATTAAATATTTTTCACGTAGCAGACGCAAAAGGCAGCCCGTTTATTCCGGAGCAAGATTCCTTAATTATCCCGTACCAAATCAAGTCTGTCTTGGGATTTGGGGGACTTCTACCGTCTGGAAGTTTGTTTGCTGTAGTGATGTTCCTGAAAGTTAAAATTCCTCAAAGCACGGCTGAAATGTTTAAAAGTTTGGCAGTTAGTGTCAAAAATTCCCTATCAGTTTACGACGACGAAAGTGTTTTCGAGCTTTCACATAAGGCTAAAAACATTGTTACCAATAACAATGTTAGTGAAAATCAATTACTGGAATTTCAAGTTGGAAATCTGATTCAATTGCTAGAATTTTCGGAACAAGAAATGCTCAGACAAGCAGCTCGTTTTCAACGGACGATTGATAAGTTGCAGCGCGAAATTGCCGATCGCAAAAACAAGGAAGAAGCTTTGAAAGCAAGCCAAGAGCAATTCACAGGCATCATCAATATTCCACAAGATAATATTGTCTCTCTCGATAAAAATCAAGGAATTCAGCGTTTTAATCAAGGGGAAGAACAGAATTAACCCAAGCGCTATGTTTAGCAACCCGGTTTCTTTGATAAACCGGGTTGTTTCTGTATTTTTTGAGTGAGTTTTTTTTTACAATAGTCCGAGCGGGATGCTCGCTATATATAGCCTTTCTCAGAAAGATGAGGTACTCATGGGCATAGGCATCCGTGGGCATAGGCCTGGGTGGGCATAGGGCATACCTCACTTTTTTGAGAACCGCTCTATAATTGGCTTAAAAACGATTGAAAGGAAAAAAAATGCCGCTTTTGGAGTTAAAGCAATAGGTAAAGTTAAATGAAATTTAAATAAAATTGAAAAAAGTCAAAAGGTAATAAAGCTTTCAGTAAAAACAATATTTTTACTTTTGGCTTTTGACTTTTGACTTTTAGCACATCGAGTATCCAACTCAAAACTCAAAACTCAAAACTCTTAAGGCGCAGCCGCCGCCCTGCGGTTGGCAACAATCAGATTAGCCTGATACTCTGCGGCTTTTTGCTGAGCCTTTTGATAGTTCGGGCTGGTTGACGGCACTGCTCTGGCGAGCTTAACCGCTTGCTGCCACTCGCTTGCTACTGCGATCCACTCATTTTGAGACTGAGCCGTCTGGGCCAAAATTGCTGCCCTCTGAGCTTTGTTAACGGCTTCCCTCCAAGAGTCAGGCTTAGGGGCGGCGGCTTTTGGTGCAGGAGAGGCTGCCTTAGGCGCCCCAGAGGCTGGTGCAGCTTTGGGTGGTGGAGATGTCGGAGCTGGGCTTGCGGGAGCCTCTGCAGTCGGATCCGCTTTTGGTGCAGGAGATTCTGCCTGTGGGATACCCGGAGATGCGGCGGTCGAGGGTGCGGTGGCGCCAGAAGCGGGAGATGAGGGTTTGGGGGAGGGGGAAGCAGCTTCGGGGGGGTTCGGTTCTGGGTTGGAGCCGCCGCCGAAGGGGAAATTTCCAGTAAAGAAAAGCCCTGCGAGCGCCGCTACAGGCACTAACAGACCCACAGGTATTACCCATTTGGGGAATTGTTTTTTCGGAGGCGGGGCTTCTTCTTCGTCTTCGTCTTCGTCTTCGTCTTCCTCATCTCGATCGAATTCTCCATCTTGATAATAGTCTTCGCCTTCGGGCTCGACATCATCTAAACCTACAGAGTCGTCAGGCATTCCACTCTCCACGCCGTAAGGCAATGGGTCTTCAGGCATCAGATCGATTTCATCTTCCCACGCAGGCTCACCGTCACCTGTTCGACGCCCGTAAACCTTTACAGTGTGAATTGATTCGAGTCCCAGCTTCGTCATGCCGGTGCGGATGAAATCGACCAATACCATTTGATCGGGTACTTTGTCTGACTCCAGATTTATGTGGAGGCAGCCGTTGTCCCGCGTCACATCGGCGTTGATGCCTTTGGGTTTGAGTGTACGGTTGATGCTAGATGCGATCGCTTTTGGATCGCCGTGCTTGAGCAGTTCCCGCGGGTTCTGTTGTGTCATGGGTAGCGCTCTTTTTTTGGGGGGGGTGGAGAGCCGGCAAATAATATTAACCGATCGGCATTCGGCGGACAATATTTATTTACCACATTAACTTCTACTTTGGCATCCTGAGAGTATTTCTAGTATCTATTGACCTTTTGGCCCGCGATCCGGCATCAAGCACATAGCCGCTCTCGAAATTTGTTGTAAAAATTTACAGTAAGGGGCAGCTCCTGTGCCCTGTCGGACATCAGCGAAACAAGCTAGAAAGTTCTATAACTTTGGTTTGCAGGGTTGAGATTTCTTCTCGCCCCCGTTTTAAAGAAGCTTCTAAGTCTAGCAACAAGGGCAAACTTTTTTGCAATTTTTCTAAGCTGGCGTTCTTGACTTCTTGGCGAAAATAGTATACTCGTTTGGGATTGCCGAGGTCTAGAGCTTGAGCAATTTTATCATCGCGATCGCCGGCTTGGATCATCGCCTTTACCCACAGCCAAATCCGAAACTTACCAGTCAAGCCAGCGACAATCCTCAAACCAGGCTCGTTGCGGGCCGTTAAGCCGGCCAATAAATCCAAAGCGGCCCCGGTATTGCCGGAGCGAATCGCATCGGCTAGCTGGAAGGTATTTTGGGCGTGACAGTGCACCAGTGCTGCAACTTCCTCCGGATTCAGAGGTTGGCTGCGGTTGCCCGCAAACAGCAGCAATTTTTCGAGTTCGCTGTATAGCTGGCGGGTATCGCTGCCGATGGATTGGGCCAAAAGTTCGATCGCTGTGGCGGTCAATTTTACGTTCATTTCGCCGGCGACTTGGCGCACCCGCTGGGCTAATTCTTTGTCATTCCAAGGCGGAATCGGTGAAAATTCCCGCACTTGGGCGGCGGACTGGACAATTAACTTGGTAGACTTGAGCCGGCTGTCGGGTTTTTTGACGGATGTCAGCAGCAGCACGGTGGTAGGGGGAATCACTGGCAGTGTTCGTTCCAATTGGGCCAATAGTTCTTGAGAACACTGCTGCGTTACAGTCGTATTTGCCAGCCAGACAAAACGGCTGCCGGTACCGAAGGGGGGCGTTAAGGCTCGATCGAGCCCTTCGACCACTGCTCCGGCGGAATCGGCAATAATCTTGTCATAGTTAAAACTAGCCCAGTTGGGGTCGAGGACAGTTTGGCGCAAACTTGTCACAGCTTGCGCGATCGCAAAGTCGTCTTCCCCCCAAAACAGGTAAATTTGCATGAAAAACGCTCAGTAGCCAAAAAAATCAGAGTTGCACGCGAGGCTTGTCCAACATATCCTGAATTGAACTGTTGGAAGCCCGCACCATAATATAAAATTTGGTTTGGGAGTATGTCACCGCGAGGAAATCAAGATTGGATGATACTTATCAAGCTTACGTAAATCGGGTGGCGCGAATGACGCTGCTGGACTCCTACAAGTCCCAGGTGGAACACATTCAGGAATCTCCCAAATTTAAGCCCGACGAAGCAGGCCGGAGAGATCCTGTACCTTTTCCAGGTTATTCAGTGATTACGCCGCCTGCGGGGGAAGATGCAGAAAATGCTGCATTTTATAGTAATTTGCACTCGAGCCAACAACGGCTATTGCAGGAAATAGGGGAGGGTGCGCTCGTGGCACTGCCGGATGATAGCTTCCATTTAACCGTAGCCGATTTGATTTGGGACAGCGCTTTTCGAGATGCCTCTGATAAAAATCCAGAATTTGAGGAGCAACTGCGCTCGCGCATTGCCGATCGTTTTGCCGCCTGCAAACCCTTGGCTGGGGGCTCTCCCATTCGCTGGATAGTGCTGGGGTTGATGATGATGACTAGATCTGTGGGTGTTTGTTTAGCACCGACGGACGAAAACTCTTACAAGCAAATTCTGGAGTTTCGCCGATCGATCTATCAAAATCCCGATTTAATTGGTTTAGGAATCGAACAGCAATATCATTTTACGGCACACATTACTCTGGCTTATTTTGGGGACACCGGGCCGAACTTAGACCGCGCTCGCTTGTGCGCTTTGCTGTCGGAGTTAAACGAGCAATGGCTGGACACGCCGCAAGAACTGTCCGTAAACCGAGTGGAACTGCGGAAGTTTGACGACATGACTAGCTACCTCCGGCAACCGGACTGGCCTGTTTTTGAGTTTTAACGAACTCAAGCGTGAAGAAGTCCGAGGGAAGAGGAAAGAGGGAAGAAGGAAGATTTTTTCCCATCTCCCACTCTCCCCATCTCCCACTCTCTCGCTCACTCTCCCCATCGGACTCTCTCCCCTGTGACAACAGTCAGGATATTGCCTATTAAATGCTTTAATTATTTGGGCTTGGCAACAAAGTCAAGCAAAAAACATGTCACTAACCCCAGCCTAAAGGGATGGGGCTTGTATGAAAACCAAGCCATAGGTAGAACACAAGCGCAAGTAGTACTAGACAACGGCCCAGAAGCCAATTTGAACTAACTCTTATGTGGCACTTTCATTGGATGTTACAGGCACTATTCCTAACCCGTAACCACGACCTTAGTCAAAGTCGAAGGAAATTAAACAGTTAGGCTTACCGCCAAACCAGCCCCATGCAATATGTTCCCGTAGTCGATCTTGAGCAGCGTCCTTTAATGCCGACAACACCCGCAAGGGCGGAGCGTTGGATTAAATCTGGAAAAGCAACACCATTTTTTCGTAAAGGGATATTTTGTGTTCGTTTAAACGTTGAACCTTCAAATCGTCACACTCAACCCATAGCAGTTGGAATCGACCCAGGCTCTAAACGTGAAGGGTACACAGTCAAATCAAAAGCTCAGACCTACTTAAACCAGCAATTCCATGCTGTTGATTGGGTCAAGGAGTCTGAGGAGACAAGTACAAATGCCAGACGTGCAAGGCGTAATCGTAAAACACCTTGTCGCCAACCCCGTCAAAACCGTAAGCGGGGTGGGATTCCTCCCAGCACTAAAGCTCGCTGGCAGTTCAAAATCCGAGTAGTTAAAGTCTTTGATGCCATCTTTCCTATTTCAAGCATTGGAATTGAGGACATAAAAGCATCCACTAAAAAAGGTTGCCATAAATGGAATAAATCTTTTTCTCCCTTAGAAGTCGGCAAAAAATGGTGCTATTCCGAATTAGAAAGAATTGCACCCGTCACTAAGTTCGATGGCTATACCGACACCTACCTGACTCGTCAAGAATTAGGCTTGAAAAAATCTAAGGCAAAGTTATCTAATAGTTTCGATGCCCATTGTGTCGATTCTTGGGTACTAGCTTACCTATTGGTAGGTGGTACATCACCGGAAAACAAAATAGTAATGGAATGTAAGTCCATTCGCATTCATCGCAGGCAGTTGCACGTCTTTAATCCAGGGAAAAATGGATATCGCCGTCCTTATGGTGGATCTATGTCCCAAGGACTGAAGCGTGGAGGAATCGTCAAACACGCGAAATACGGCAAGTGTTATGTAGGTGGCGAAGATATTCAAAAATCTCGCTGTCTTCCTGCACAACCTTGATACAGGAAAACGCAATAGTCAAAACGCAAAGCCAACAGATTGCAAGTTTTTGGCTTACAACTCTTGGCGACAGGTAAAACCGTCCTAAAAGGACGGGGTTTCCAACCCAATTTTTTGATGAAAAACCAGAAAAAAACAGCTTTGCTGAAAAAGTGACTGTACACGTTGTTGGTATAGGTTTAGATGGAGCTGCTGGGCTGAGATCCTCGGCGCGGCAGGTTGTAGAAATGGCCGCTCTGCTAATAGGGAGCGAGCTCCATTTGAGCTATTTCCCGCAGCACTCCTGCGAGATCTGGGTGTTGGAAGATTTGACAGCCGCAATTCTTGAAATTAAGCGCTGGTTGGCGGCGGATGCGAATTTAGAGCCAGATACAGGGACTTTTACGCCCCCCTCCACCCCCTCGCCTCAACTCATTGTAATTTTGGTGGCGGGTGACCCGCTGTTCTACGGCTGGGGAAAGTTGTTAATTGCCCAATTGCCTGCTGAAAAATTGACTTTTCACCCGCACCTCAGTTCTGTGCAGTTGGCTTTTAATCGCTTACACATCCCTTGGCAAGACGCTCATTTTGTAGGGTCTCAAGGACGTTATTTTGAGGAACTGACGGCAAAACTCAAACTCGGTGTCGAGAAAATTGCGGTGCTGGCAGACGAAACTCATACTCCGGCGGCCCTGGCAAATTTGGTGAAAGCTCTAGATTTGCCTACACGCTATGAGTTTTGGGTGTGCGAAAATTTGGGTTCTGCGGACGAGCGCGTGGGCCTCCGTTCTCTGTCAGCTTTGCTGGGAGAGTCTTTTGCACCGCTGAGTGTGGTTGTGATGCTGCGGGAGTCCCCGCCGAGGGCAGAACTTTTGGATTTGGAAAAGTTGCCTTTGTTGGGAATACCGGATGCAGCTTTTATCGGTTGTGGTGACAAGCCTGGTTTGACGGTGGAACGGGAAGTGCGGGTGTTGGTGCTGGCACAATTGGCTTTGCAACCGGGACAAGTTGTCTGGGATGTGGGTGCTGGTAACGGTTCTGTGTCGATCGAAATTGCTCGTTTATTCCCGCAGTCTGAGGTGTACGCGATCGAAAAAACGGTTTTTGGCACTTCTGCGATCGAGTTCAACTACGGCCGTTTTGGGCTGCAAAATGTGTTCTCGATTTACGGAACCGCCCCGGAAATCTTGCATCGCTTGCGTCCTCCGCACCGGATTTTTATTGGCGGTAGTGGCGGAGGGTTGACTAAAATTTTGGGCGTTTGCGCGCTGCGGCTGCTTCCTGGAGGCTCGATCGTGCTGGCTTTGGATGCTTTGGAAGATATTGCTACTGTTTTGAGCTGGATGGGCGATCGGGTGCGCCGGGAACCGCACTGGAGTTACCGCATCGTGCAAGTGCAGTTGTCGCGTTCTCTGGCTGGGGGGAATTCAACTCGTTTTGATGCGCTGAATCCGGTTTCGATTGTGACGATCGATCGACACTTGAATTAATGTGGGAATTTTTACCGCTGATTTAAGCTGATTAGCGCTGATTAACGCTGATTTGAGTCAGTCCGAGTAAGGTTGCGGTTGCTAGTAGCAATAAAATGCCGGCTGCACCTGCTAGGGGTTTTGCTGCTATTCCTGTAATCCATTCTGGTGCGCGGCCTGTCGGATTAATTGCGCCTTCTGTATCTACGGTGGTTATACCCCAAATCCAAGCTGCGTGAATGCCGATCGCCAATCCTAAACTGCCATTGTCGGCGATGCGGGCTAATGTTAAAACCATCCCCATCAGCCACAATCCGGGCAGTTGCGGTAGAGTTTCTTTGGCTGCCCAAATTAGGTGGGCGATCGCGAAAATGAAACTGGCGATCGCTGCTGCGATTAGCATTGAGTAATCTTGCTGGAGCATTGTTTGCAAGCAGCCGCGAAAGATTAACTCTTCTGTGGCGCTAATCCATAGTGCTAATAACAGAGTCAGCAGACTAGCAGGGTTAAGGATTAAAGTCCAAAAATTTAATTTTTTTTCGCCTGTTTCGGTAAAAGTTTCGCTTTTTTGTAGATCGAGCCAGCCTGCGGTTAATTGCAGACCGAATAAAATTACTAAGCTGATTATTCCTAATCCTAATCCCCGCATTAATGACATGAAAACTGCGGGTTGCCAATCCCAGCCCCAATTAACAAAAGATGTGTTTTCGATCCAACTTGTCGCCCATAAAATGAAGGGGACAATCACGTAGAGGGAAGCTAGTAAAGGTAGTTTTTTGTTTCCCAGGGGTAGGGGTGGATGCCATTTGAGGGCGATCGCCAGCACGATCGCTGCGGGAAGCCACACCACAATCCAAGTCGAGAAAAACAAGATTATTTTGACAATTGCTGGTATTGACGGCGACAGCAGTCGCAGGTTGTTTATACTATTCCACATTTAAGGGGTTGCAACTATAATACTGTTGACTGTTAACTGTTGACTGTTAACTGTTGACTGTTGACTGTTGACTGTTAACTGTTAACTAATGACTAATGACTAATGACTACTGCCAACTGCCAACTGACTACTGCCAACTGCCAATAGA
Organism: Microcoleus sp. OTE_8_concoct_300; assembly: GCF_031383065.1. Taxonomy (NCBI): domain Bacteria; kingdom Bacillati; phylum Cyanobacteriota; class Cyanophyceae; order Oscillatoriales; family Microcoleaceae; genus Microcoleus; species Microcoleus sp. OTE_8_concoct_300. Next base: position 22,374 of record NZ_JANMZH010000631.1, read on the forward strand.
TTACCGATCGAGCTTGCGCTGAATTTGCCTCAGAGACTGGTACATTTCGGGCAAGCGGTTGTAGACGGCTGCGGCTTTGAGAAATAGTTTGTGGGGAATTGCTGGAATGCCCGTCACGATCGCACCTGCGGGTACGTCGTTGTGAATTCCGGCTTTAGCAGTGGCGATCGCCCCATCTCCGATTTTAGCTTGATTAGCAATTCCCACTTGACCTGCCAAAATTACATTGTTGCCAATTTTTACCCCGCCGGCCATGCCGACTTGAGCCGCAAGCGCACAATTTTTTCCTACTTGACAGCCATGACCTACGTGTACTAAATTGTCAATTTTTGTATTTTGGCCGATGCGGGTTTCTCCGACAGCGGGTCTGTCGATCGTGCTGTTGCAGCCAACCTCAACGCCCTCTTCTAATACAGTGCAGCCAGACTGCTCCATTTTCACCCATCCTGTGGGGGTCGGCACGAACCCAAAACCTTCGCTGCCGATCGCCGCACCGCTGTGAATCACGCAATTTGCCCCGATGCGAGTACGTTCGTGAATGACACAGTTAGCGTGTAAAACTGTGCCGGGGCCTATTTCCGCATCTGGGTAAATTACGACATTTGGATGAATGCAAACGTTGCTGTCTATTTTGACTTTTGCTTGAATAACGACGTGGGGGCCGATATAGACATTTTCACCAATTTCTGCTGAGGGGTGAACGGTGGCCCAGGGATGAATTTCGGATGCTGGGCGAAACGGTTGATAGAAAAGGGCGATGGTTTGAGCAAACAGCAATCGCGGATCTGCTGCGGCAATCCAAGCAATGTTGCGATCGGTACATTGAGCTTGGAGGCTTTCATCTAAGGGTAAAATTAAAGCCGAAGCATTTGTAGTGGCTGTATGAGCGGCAAATTTAGCACCTTCTATGTAACTGATTGTGCCCGATGCAGCTTCATCGACTGGGGCCGCGCCAGTAATTTCCGGATCGGGAGCAACCGACGCTGTGAGGCTGTGACTGGTGGCTAAGTTAAGTTTTTGTACTATTTCGCTAAACTTCATCTATAAAAATTTGTTGTTAATACGGATTTACCACTGTTAAAATTACCAGCTTTGGAGCACTATCTGAGCAGTTGGCCTTAAAAAAAACAGTTCGCGATCGCACTCCGACTCCTCGAAACCAGGTTTTTCACCTAATCTGCGGGCTGCAACACGTCTTTTCGTCCCTCAAACCCGGTTTTTGGGCCCTATGGGTAAGTCCTGACCAAAAATTTCTTGAGGGTACAAGCCCCCGGATTTATCCGTGGAATCAATCCCAAATCGAAAATCGAAAATCCTCAAGCCCCCGCATTTATCCGTGGGGTCAATCTAAAATCTAAAATCTAAAATCTAAAATCGATTGACTGAATTGGTAAGTAAGTCTATACAAAATAGGCAGAACCCCGACAACTTCTGCGAAGTCGGGGTTCTAACAGGGATTATTTTTGGCAGTTATTGTACAGAAACTGCATCTACGTCAACGGTGCTGCCTTTGGCTTCAGAAGGGCTGCCGGTGGCTTCGGATGCTGAAGCTGTCTCTGTTTGGCGGGATTTAAAGTAGTCTATCGCCATTTGGGACACTTCGGAAATCAGCAGCACAGCAATCGCCACATCGTCAATTTGTCCGATGACGGGGAGAAAGTCTGGGGCTATGTCGATCGGGCTTACCAGATATGCCAGTGTGCCCAGAATAATCCACCAGCGGTACTTGGGGTTGCGGAGCGTCTCGCGGTACCAGTTGTAAACAGATTGTATAGAAAAGTTCATTGGGTGGTCCTCTACTTATATTTTCAATCTTGACAAATTGTCGCTCGAAATGCTTGTGGAGATATCCCCCCTAGGGTTGGCAAGAGACTTCTACCTGGGAGTATAGGGAATTGGGGAGGGAGAAGTTGTCAAGCTGTGTCGGAAGGGCGGGGACTCTTGACAACGCCCCTACAGAAACCTGACAGATGAAAGCCGATAGAATTAATCTGTGTTTATCTGCGTTTATCTGCGTTTATCTGCGGTTTAAAAAAACATTCATATTGTTGACGGTAGATTCGGCATCTATTACTTGTAGATCGTGATTAAATCAAGTTGCTTAGATTGGGGTTTTTCAACCGCAGATGTCAGCAGATAAACACAGATGAACGCCGATGGGATTTATCTGTGTTTATCTGCTGTTTAAACCAATCTTCATCTCTCTCACTCACGAATTTTGAAAGATCCATTTTTGGTCGCCGATCGCAATTTCGCAACCATCTGGCAGCCAAAAAGGCTCGTTAGCAGCCAGTCTCTGCCCACCCACAAAAGTGCCGTTGGAACTGCCGCTATCGACAAGCTGATATCGCTGTTTGCCAATTTCGTCAGTGGCCCGGCGGATTTGAGCGTGGTAGCGCGAACTTTGCGGATCTTGTAATACTAAAGTGTTGGTTGGGTCGCGTCCAATTGTAAAAGGATTGGCCGTTAAGGCGATCGCTTCTCCAGAAAATTTGTAGATTAAATATGCGGTTGTTTTGCGATCGCTGCTTGCGAGTACGGTTGGTGCAAGTTGGGGAGGATTTCTCCCAGGAGGGAGGCTGTTTTGAGCAAGTTGTTCTGTCAGTTGTTGTAAATCTCGATCGAACCCGGCTGCTGTGTCAGAAGCTGGAAGACTCGCAGGAGAATTACCTGAAATTAAGTTTAACTGCTGTACGGGAGCTTGAGGGACAATGGGCCGGCCGGCTTCGGCAATTCTCATTTGCAGGGCGGCGGCATTTTCTGCTTCCTGTCGGGCACTCATTCCCTCAACTTGGCGAATAACTCCGTTTGTTTCGGGAAAGCTGACATCGCCAATTCGCACGTCTTCTAAGTTAAAACCTAGGGTATAAAAATCTTGGACGCGATCGAGCAAATTTTGGCGCAGCAACAGCCGTCCTTGACTGATAAGCTGTTGTAGGGGTATTTGCCCGATCGCTAATCCCAGACAATCCTTAACTGCACTTGCTAAAACAGCTAGAGGATCGGACAATTCCAAAGCTACTCGTTTCGGATCTATAACTTGATAAATAACAGTCAGAGTGGCATCAATTAAAAACCGATCCTTAGACAAAAAATCTCCGTGCGACTGCACGTCCAAATTGCGGAGTTTGGTGTCTACGAGGACAATTTGAGCCTGTTCCAGCAGGGGAAGGGCAAAGCTGAAATGTCGCCCGGATTTTAGGGTACGCACGGCGCGGCCGTTTTTGACCAACAAACCCGTGTAACCCGCCCCTATAAAGTCCATACTAAACCCGGCCCAGCGTTCTGGAGTTATCGTTTGAATCAGGGGAGAGGCGTTGTTCATGGGAGGGAGTTGAGGGAGGGGAGATTCTATTTTTAGGGTAACAAATTGCTGGGGGCGAGCGATCGGGCGGTGTGCCGGTTCCGCAACCTCTATTCTATACTTCTGGACTCCCCGCGATTCAGGCCGGACTGGATCTAGTTTGCATCTAGTTGGTAGTGGGGGCGATCGAAATACTGTCCGTAGGGTGCGTCTGATCCTTCAAACCTGTTGAAATCGAAAAAATTAATGTCTAACGCACCCTACAATTTTTTAACGGTGACTAAAGGTGAGTAATTTATTGCCTATACTTAAGGCATCATGCTAGGAGCGTAAGTCAGATGAATACGATCGCGATCGCCCTTTCACATGAGCGCCTCCTGAAGTTACAAAAACTCGCCAACGACTTGAATGTATCGATAGAAGAGTTAGTTTTAATAGGCATCGAAAACTAACTCGCACAGCCAGAAAGTCTTTCACCCAATACTGCTCAAAATATTCTCAACAAAAATGCTAAAATTTCCCCTGAGATAGTTGACAAGTTTTATGCACTAGCCTCGGATTGGGAGAAAGATGTTGCTGGACTTTCTTCTACTGCCCAAATGTCTCAGCATCCTGCCTATCAGGAAATTATTAGTATGGGAACACACATCGTGCCGCTGTTGCTATCGGAACTGAAGAGAAATCCCCTTTACTGGTTATCGGCGTTGAGTGCAATTACGGGTGAAAATCCTATTAAACCAGAACAAAGGGGAAGGGTGAAACAGATGGCATCAGCTTGGATAGATTGGGGGAGAAATCAAGGCTACGCGATTGAAGAGAATGTATAGAAGACCCGAATTTGAACTTAAGTGGCCCAGTTTGTCTCGCACGGATTATCAAGTTACCAGCCCTAAATCTCAAGAATATAACTGCTTTGCATGGGCTGCTGAGGAAGACGATCGTTGGTGGCAACCGATACCTGGAGAGCAATTTTATTGGCCTGACGGTGTACCGCAAGAGGAGAGTCTAGAAGCGTATATTCAGGCTTATAAAACGCTGGGATATGAAATTTGTAATGGCGATCGCGACAAAATAGTAAAATAAGCTTAACAATTGAAAAGTGAAACTTAGGTTATGTTAAAGTGCGATCGACAAAACCGTTTTTGCACCATACCGCACGGGAATCAGTGCCATGTCCATTTCCAAACCTGAAAAGCCACAGTATTTAAAACCGATTAATCCCCCCGATCTTCAAATGCGATCCATCGCCTACAGTTTAGATACTTTAATTCCAGGGCTCTACATTTGGCTGGGTGCGCTCAAAATTCGGATTGGGGGTAGCGAGCCCGAAGAAAACTATCCGGGGACTATTCACAGTCCCATTGGCATTGCTTTAGTATTCCCTGGCTACCGCATCTACAGCACTTATCAAGGTAGCTATGACCCTTGATAAGCATAAGCTTGACGGTATCCCTCAAATTACTGTAAAAACTTTGCCATCTAGGGAATTTGAGTTACTTCTATTGACAGCAGGCTACGGTAAAATGGGTACGGCTCCGGCTCAGGGAAATCG
>NZ_JANMZH010000650.1:0-102365 GCF_031383065.1 Microcoleus sp. OTE_8_concoct_300
ACAAGCACATACATACAGGCAAACGCTCTGAGGTTTTGGAGGCTTGAGCCGGATGATGGGAAACTGTCAAGTCCGGTTCTTAGGGGAGGAGGACGCGGCGACGTGTTCCTCCTTACCCGACAAAAAGACGGCAGGAGTGGACGGGCTCAAAAGCTTATCCCCAGCAGCTCGTCTAAAACTGGCAAGGGAATTAAAACTAGCTGGAAAATCCAAACCAACGAGAAGAGTTTGGATACCAAAACCAGGAAGTAATGAAAAACGCCCACTGGGCATACCTGTAATGTACGACAGAGCCTTACAAGCCGTAGTAAAATCCGCACTTGAGCCGGAATGGGAGGCAATTTTTGAGCCAAACAGCTATGGTTTTAGACCCGGCAGGTCATGCCACGATGCGATTAAGCAGATTAAAAACTGTATTCAACATAAAGCGAAGTTTGTATTAGATGCAGACATAGCCAAGTGTTTTGACCGCATCAACCATTATGCACTACTCCAAAAGTTGAACATAAAAGGCAAAGTCAGGAGACAGGTAAAATCCTGGCTAAAATCTGGAGTAATTGACGATGGAATGTTCACTGCTACATCTGAGGGTACGCCACAAGGCGGGGTCATTTCCCCGTTACTGGCGAATATTGCCCTCCACGGGCTTGAAAATACACTCAGGGAATACGCCAGAACCATAGACTTGAAAGACAAGCGTGGTATGCAAGTTAGCTGGCTAATGAAAGAAAAGTCCCTGAGCTTCATCAGATACGCTGATGATTTCGTGTGTATGCACAAAGATAAGCTCGTAGTCCAAAGATGCCGAGAGATAATCTCGGAATGGTTAGTTGGCATGGGTTTAGAATTAAAACCTGAGAAGACGAGGCTAACTCACACTTTCAAGGATGAATTAAGTGAGGATGGTAAAGCTGGTTTTGACTTTTTAGGTCATCACATCCAGCAATACCCTGCTGGAAAACATCGGAGCAGTTTAAATCTGCAACATGAGATATTAGGTTTTAACACAATCATCACCCCAAATAAGAAGTCAAGTAAGGCTCACCAAGAGGAAATCGGAAGAATCATCAAAAAACATAGGTCATCGCCACAATCGGCGTTAATCAGAGACCTGAACCCTGTAATAAGGGGATGGACTTCTTTTTATACAAAATCTGACGCTAAAACCGTTGGAGAACTCTCTAAACAAGATTACCTCACATACCTGAAACTTCGATGTTGGGCAAAACACCGTTGTGGAAACATCAAAGCAGGACATCAACTGTATTGGCACTCCATGGGCGGTGATAACTGGGTATTCTCAACCAGAGAAGAGGGAGCGAACCCCCTTCGGTTACTAACACATAGAGAATTCGAGTGTGGCAGCAACGACTATGTGAAAGTTAAAGGTGATAAAAGTCCCTACGATGGCGACCTAGTTTATTGGAGTTCAAGAATGGGGAAAAATCCTGATTTACCTAGTAGAATATCAATACTCCTTAAATGGCAGAAAGGGAAATGTTCTCATTGCGAATTTACTTTCAGAAATGAAGATGTAATGGAAGTTGACCACATCGTCCCCAGAGCCATTGGAGGTAAGGATGAGTACAAAAATCTTCAACTATTGCATCGGCATTGTCACGATGTTAAAACTAAAACCGACTTGGAATTAATCAGGAAACATAACCTGGAACTCGTATCTTCAGGAAAGAAACCTCAAGCAAGTCGGAAGAAGGGAAACCCTCAAATGACAAGAGTACACCCGAGTAGCCGTGTGCTATGAAAGTGGCAAGCACGGTTCCGAATGGGAGGGAGAAGATGGTAACATCTTCTCTCGACCCTACCTGCAATTCTGCGTTTGTATTGCCTCGAAACTGCACCTTTAGTGGAACTGATTGGAAAGCCCTTGCGCCGTTTTGGTATCCGATCGCGTTCTCGCATGAAGTCACGGCTCGACCGTTTGCCGCAAAGCTGCTCGATGAACGTCTCGTGCTGTTTCGACATTCCGATAGCTCGATCGTTGCAGCACGGGATTTGTGTTTGCCTCGCGGTGTTCCTCTGAGTTTGGGATGGGTTGAGAACGATGAACTCCAATGCAAATATCACGGCGTCGGCTACGACAAAAGTGGTCAATGCACGCGTATTTCCGCTCAACCGGATGCCGCAATTCCCGCTCGGCTGAAATTGACGACCTACGCTGTCACCGAACGCTATGGTTTAGTGTGGGTAAGGCTCGTGGATAACGGTTCGGTGCATTTTCCATACTTTCAGGAATGGAACGATCCAGACTATATTCAGGTTCTGCCAGCCAGCGTAGCTCACGAAGCTGCTGCAGGTCATCAAGTCGAAGGCTTTCTAGATGTGAGTCATTTTGCGTTTGTTCACACCGAATCCTTTGGCGATCGCGAAAATCCAGAAGTGCCAGATTATCCCGTTGAGCGACTACCGCACGGGTTTCGCGCTGCGGGATGTTAGCACTGTGAGCAACTATCCGCACAATCTAAAGCATCTGAGTCCGCCTGGGTTTAAGTGGCGTCGATTGTTTGAAGTGTGGCTGCCGTTTACAGCGAAGTTAAGCGTTACCTTTGGGAACGGGCAGTTACACATCCTGAATGCTGCCTGTCCGGTTTGGGCCCGCAAAACGCGCTTGGGTAGTGCGTGCCGAGAGGCCGCAATTTTGACAAAGATGCACCGCTGCAAGACACGCTGGACTTTAACCATCAAGTGTTTGGCGAAGATAAGGACATTGTTGAAGAACAGTATCCCGAAGATTTACCGATCGCGCTGCAAGATGCAGTCCACATTGCCGAGGATAAAAGCTCGATCGCCTATCGCAAAGGATTGACCGCATTGCGTCTAGGACGATCGTTTACCGCCTAACTCCTATCTCAAGTAAATTTCGCAGATCCAAACCATGAGCGCTGATTTAGAATTTCAAAAACCAATTCCACCAAAGCAATCCTACACAGGTTGGCAAGCAGCACTGGCAGAGTTCTTTCAGTTTGATTTCTACAGAACCAATTTCAGAACAGAGACGCTCGCGGGTATCACCACGTTCATGACGATGGGATACATCTTAGTCGTCAATCCGATTATTCTGTCAAACGCGATTTTTCTACAACAGCCTGGAGATTTGTTTTCGCAATTGGCTGTAGCAACCGCTGTGGCGTCGGCAGTTGGAACCTTCTGCATGGCAATTTTAGCAAACTACCCGTTCGGGCTCGCGCCTGGAATGGGAACGAATGCCTTTTTTGCTTTTTCAGTTGTAATCGGACTGAAAATCGATTGGCGGTTGGCGCTGTCATGCGTGTTTGTTCAGGGATTAATTTTTATGCTTCTGACGTTGACAGATGTACGTAAGTTATTGATCGCGGCAATTCCAAAGTCGCTCAAGCACGCAACCGCAGGTGGGATTGGCTTGTTTATTGCCTACATCGGGATGTCAGGAGATGTTGTTAATGGGGGGGCCGGATTGATTGTGGCAAATCCAGCCACAAAAACGGCGTTTGGCAGCTTAGCAGAACCGAACACGCTACTGGCTGTGGCGGGTTTAGCGATTACAGCCGGATTGGTGGTGCGGCGCGTCAGAGGGGCGTTACTATTTGGAATTTTTGGAACTGCAATTTGGGCTTGGCTGTTCAAGGTTTCACCCCCACCTCAAGGATTTTTTGCGCTGCCGGAACTGCCAAAAGACATTTTTGGTCAAGCATTTCTGGGAATTGCTAATCTGAACTCCGAGAATTTTATTGACTGGATTGCAGTGCTATTTGTGTTTCTGTTTGTTGATATTTTTGACACCATCGGGACGTTAACAGGTGTCGGAATGCGAGCTGGTTATATTGGCTCCGATGGCGAGCTGCCGCGTGCCAATAAAGCACTGATGGCAGATGCTATTGGCAACACAATCGGTCCGATATTCGGTACGTCGAGCGTGACCGCTTATGTTGAATCGGTTGCAGGCGTTGCCGAAGGCGGTCGAACTGGATTTACCGCTTTAGTTGTGGCAGGATTATTTGCGCTGTCGCTGTTTTTCATTCCCGTGTTTAAAGCGATTCCGGCTTTTGCAACGACGCCGACGCTGGTGATTGTTGGCGCGATGATGTTGGCCGAGGTAAAAGAAATTCCCTGGGATGATATGTCGGAAGTGATTCCAGCGTTTCTAACGATTTTCCTGACTCCATTAACGTATTCGATCGCGGAAGGGTTGTCGATCGGATTTATTGCCTATCCGATTGTGAAAACCTGCCAAGGTAGAGCCAAGGAAGTGCCTGGGGGAACTTGGATCGTCGCGGGCATCTTCGTGATTCGGTTCATCTTTATGTCGCTGCGGTTTCATCATTCAGCAGCCTGAGCCGGCTCAGGCGAGATCCAACTGCTAGGTTTGAATCACTTATATCAAGTTCGATCTCCCTGATATCTTGCAGCAATGTCAATCAGGGGATTTTTCGTGGGGTCGGGCGGGTTTATCCTCCCCAACTTTCCATCACTTTAATTTCTACCTCGCAAGGAATCGGAGAGAGAAATTTATTCCCGGCTCTCACCATACATTTTTTAAGCAAGGCTTTAACTGGCCTCACTTCTTCAAGAGGACACTCTATTAAAATTTCATCGTGAACGACACAAATCAGTTTAGCATTCGTGCAGCTTAGAGGTGAAAAAATGAGAGCAAGAGCGAGTTTAGTAATGTCAGCGCTCATCCCTTGAATTGGGTTATTTAGCATCTCATTAAGCAGCGGTTTAGTATCTTTTGACCATAATCTCCTTCTGCCTAAGACTGTCCGACTCTCTCGAATACCTCGGCTCCAGGCGCTCCGAACTTTGCCGTGAAATTGTTTGATACCTGTATAGGATTCAAAGAACTTATTGCGAAAGTGTGAAGCTTGTTGCAGCGTTAAAATCACTCCATGCTCTGCTTGAGCCATATTCTTAAATTTCTGTGCTCCCATACCATAAATTAAACCGAAGTTAATGATTTTGCCGAGCTGTCTGTCTTCGAGAGTAATTTCAGATAAAGGTTTTGCTAGCGCCAAGGAAGCTGTGAGAGAGTGCAAATCTTCGCCCTGAGAATAGGCTTTCACCATTCTGCGATCGCCCGAAACCTTCGCCATAATCCGCAGTTCAATCTGGCTGTAATCGGCTTTCAGCAGGACACAACCGGGTGCTACTTTAAAACACTGTCGGGTTTCCTTATCTCTGGGGATATTCGTTAAATTCGGTTCTCGACAACTAAACCGTCCTGATCTAGCACCAATCTGAAACCAATTGGGATGGATGCGCCCTGTAATCGGGTGAATGTGTTCTGGCAAACCCAGAGTAAAAGTGTCGATACGAGTAGATAAGCTGCGGTACTCTAACAGTGTTTGAATCACAGGATACTTGCCTTGCAAAGGAATTAAATGTTGAGAGTTAGTGGAAGTAACAGGAATGCCTTTCTGTTGCAAAGCCGCTAGAACTTGCTTGGGAGAGCGAGGATTAATTGTATCCGTAAATTCCGGCAGCAGAGAGATTTGTTGGTGAGGGTTAGGTCGATGGAGTTGCGAATTAATTTGTTTTAAAAGAGAGGCGCGTTGATGACAGAGCTTCACTCCCAAAACTCTCCACTGTTCTCTATCTAAAAGCATTCCGTTGAGTTCCATAGAAGCCACCGCAGGCAGACAGGCAAACTCTAGTAAAGCAGTTTTCCAAAGCTTAGAAGCTTTCAGTTTTTGTTGCAGAGCAGCAGCCAGCGGGAGTAAGATTGCAGCATCGGTAGCAGCATATTGCAATTGAGCGAGTGTTAAGTTTCCCGACCAATCGCTAACTTGCTGCGTTTTGTCTAGCTTTACTTTAAGCAAATTCTCAGTGACAGACTCTAGGGACAGGTGGCGTTTTAGTCCAGCCGTCAGCACTCGGTAAGCCAAATAGGTATCGAAAAAGGGTTTGGATGGTTCCAGTCCGGCAAAAGCGAGCATTTGCCATTCAAATTTGAGGTTGTGACCTACCTTCAGTGCAGGACTCGCTAAGAGCAAGCGTAATGGTTCGAGGGAACTCGGTTCAATTGCCCATAAATCTACAATGATTACTGGATGGTCAGGAATGGCAAGTTGTAACAATCTAATTTTGGCTTGATATGGGTCAAGCCCTGTTGTTTCGCAGTCTATACCGATGATTTTTGCTTGTTGGAATGGTTGAAGGGCTGTTTCAAGATTGAAAGCAGTATCGATCGGTTGGTAAGGAGTTTTAAGTGTAGCTTGCAACTGAGCTATTTTAAGTTTGTCTGGGGTCAAAAGATTGGGAATAGCGGTTGATATTTTCGGGTTGTTTAGCGGGTTATATTTCATAATTAGTTCCGTTCATAAAAATAGTGAAAGAATATCAATCTGTCCCTAATGCACGAAATGTTAGTATTTTTAAGGAGTTTTCGAGATTAGGTAGCTTGAGGATGATGGGTTTTATTTGGGAACTATACGAGTTATAAGTTAATAGGCTTGGGTTCACAACAATTTGACTTCCTTTCACAAGTCTGGAATTCCCAAAAATCCGTGAAATGAAATTCGTCTGAAAGCGCTAACCCAAGCGTATTGAGTTATAAGTCGGTTTTTGGTAAATCAATTTAAGTCCTGAACTTTAGGAATAAGGTAAGAGACATAAAGGATGGCGGTTGGTCTAAAAAAAACCAGTGGTTGCCTGGTTTTGATTTAAAAGAGTTGCAAACTTTAAAGTCCGCAACAGTTGTTTTGGCTATCCCAAGTGCCGCCTAAAAAGTCGCAGCCTGGTTTGCTATCTGTAATCTTTTTACAAACGGCTGCGTTAGCGTCTGTTGTCATTAAGAGCAAAAAGGCTTGTTAGAGCGATAGCGAGGAGTTTTTTCATAACGGTGAACTCAGATGTATGAACTTCACCGATGCAGCACTGTTAAGTGCGACTTTAATTCGGAACGATTAGATTTTGAAAAAAATTTTTAGATGAAGGTGGATGGGAAAATATTGTTTAAATTTAAAGGTAAAGATTATGACTATAATGTAACTGAGTTTCCCACTTACCGAGCTTTTTTATGAGTAACTCAATTCCCTCCCAGCCGCAATCCACAATAGATGATACAACCCGTTATCCGCGCTTGATGGAACTGATAGAAGCAGAAGATGCAGCTAATGGAGAAGTTGGCTGCGGTCGGAAGTTAGGTAATAAACCTTCAGTTTATCTGAAAACCTGCGGTATCAATATCTCTGATGAAAAGCTAAGAAATTTGTTAAGGGAGTATTTAGGTCATTTATTGATGGAGCTAGATTTTGACTCAATCATCAACCAGGTGAGTCATTTCGTAGAGTCATTAGTCGTGCAGGAACACACTCAATTAGAGCAGACAAGACCAGCATTAATGCTCTTATAATCAGTTTTTGAGCAAATTCCTGCGAAAGAAGTAAAAGAATGTATTGAGTCAGAATTGGGGGAGTTTTGTTCGGAAACTGCGATCGAGCAAATTGTTCAGTATACTGGTCAAGTGATTCACTATTCAATTCTTCAACCTCGACATAAGTGGCCCAAACCTATTTGGGTACTAAGTGTTCTTGAGAAGGTGTATATTGCTCAGGCATCTAGTTTAGATGCAGCAATTGCCCAAGTTAAAGCACAATATCCCGACGAAACCGGAGAGCTGCAAGTAATAAAAGTCGGAGGTGTTCTTGCACCAAACCAAGTGATTTGCTTGGACTTAATAAACAATTAATAAAAAATGCGGAACGAATTTGGTAGCTTTGAACGCATCCCAACCTGCGTCATATCCCCTTTCTTAAGCATGGGGATTCTTTAGCTTTTAGTTCCTACTCCCTCTTAAAAGACATTTTTACAGGCTTGTAATTGACTGTTTTGATTTTTATCGGCTTAGTTGGAAATCCACTTGGGGCATGATTGGTTCATTTCGAGCGATCGCGAGATTTACTTTAGCAATTGCTCAACTCGCTTGTACACAAGAGCGAGTTTTTTAGTGCAATAATAACAACAATTGCTATTCCCTGTTATTAAAGCGAAAATGGAATAGCCCAAATTACAGGAGGACTCAGGCATGAACGTGTCTTTGACACCGGAGTTAGCAGTATGTCCAGGAGAAAGTCTCAAGCGGACTGTATTATTCTGCTAGCGAGGTGATCCGTGAAGGGTTGCGCCTGCTGAAAGAACGGGAAGAATTCCAGCAAACTCGCTTGCAGGAATTGCGGCAGGAAATCCAGGTTGGGCTAGACAGTGGTGAAGCAACTCCGCTGGATATGTCAGCAATCAAGGCCGCATCGCGGCAGCGCCGACAGAGGAAACCTCAGTAATGGCAACGATCGTTTTTCTTAAAAGACATTTTTACCAACTTCGTAGAATTGCCCAGTGCTGAGAGCCGTTAGGTAACTTTCATAGAGCGGCCCCCTCCATGTGGAGGGGGTAATTTTTACGGAACAAAATCGCTCACAGGAATGAAGTTGCAGGAACTAGATGCGATTTAAATTGGAATTGTTTACCACATAAAATAACAAAAACCATGCACAATTCATGGACTGAACCTAATTCTGGCTATAGCAAATCGGGTTACGAGTCCGAACCTGATTTGACAGTTGGTTACTCATCATCCACAGAAGTTCGTCAAGGTAATTTTGACGACGCTTACCAAGAAAATGTCTATGACTTGTCAAACTTAGCAGATACTCCTTGGACAGATTCAGCAGTCCGCCCGAATCCACAGTTGGAGCTGGAGCTTGATTAAAGAAATGTAGTCCTGGACGCATCAACCTAAAAAACCCGGTTTGTTGTTCTCATTCTCAACCTAAAATGACGAACTTACCCTCAAAAACCGGGTTTTTGGGTAAGTCCTAAAATGGAGAGGGGGGAGCAGGAAAGGGAGAGAGGGATAGGGAGGTTTAGCTGATTGGTTATTTCTGCAATGCTGCTCTAGTTTGGGTAATGTTTTAAAGACAGTACAAATGTTTTTAAAATCCGAAGTATAGCAGCTTTTTTTACCGGATTGTAGTTAAGAAAAATAGGATGCCAATGAACATTCCAAAGCAGTTAAAAAAATTAAGCCAGGTAGGATCTGCTTTAATAGCTGCCAGTACACTCTGCCTAATTTTTGCTTTCATCTGCATTATTTTCTTAAGCTTTCCATCAATTGCTAGCGCTAGTTCCTTACCTACTAAAATTTGGGAAAAAGAACAATCTAGAGTTTTGCTGCCAGATTGGAACCAGATTACCTTTAGTTCCCTGCCTGCGGTTGCTAGTTCTGGAAGTTCTGGCGGTCGAAGCTGGCAAGCTGGCACTTCTGTTGACAACATCTTGAAGCTGGGGGACATTAACGATGTAAAACCTGAAATTCTTTCTTTGCAAGCAATTGAACAATTGGCACTAGGGGATATCAATTTAGAGAATATCAGCTTGTCCGCATTTCCCTTAGCGGGTAAGCAAACTGTCGGTCACTTGGCTGAAATTGTTCCGAATCTGGGCCAATTTCAATTGAGCGATGTTCCTCCAATTGCTTCTTTATCTTCTCAAATAGCCGCAGTGAACCCTAACATCAACCAATTACCAATTGGTCAAGCTGTAAAACAAGTACCGCAACTAGCGCAGGCAAAACTTAACCAAATTGACCTATCTGAGTTTGTGATCGCCCAAATCCCCAACCTTAATAGCGTAAATTTAGAACAGTTCTCTGGCTGGTCAGAGGAACTCATCAGCAATATTCCGCTGCTCAGTCAAGTCCCGCTTTCTAGTTTTCCTGTTCCTATTGCGTCCATTGGCAGCACAATCATGCGAATTGACATGATTTACAGTCGGTACGAGAGCAAGCGCAATAACACAATTTCCGGTTCTGATGTAGAAGGATTTGCGGTAGCGTGCGAGAAAGATTGCGCTTATATCGAACTCGACGATATGGAAAACGCCGGTCGCCGCGCCACAGGGCCGCTAGAAGGCAAGCAGTGGATTAGCGGCAAATACCAAGAAGTGCGAGGCGGTTCTGGCTGTTTGAGCGGTTGGGAACCGACGGGCCGACATCCTTTTGGGGAAGTGTTTAAAGTAGTGGTAATGGAACCGTCAGAAACCAGCGATACTGTTGACACGGCTCTGTACTTCAGGTTTAGTTTGCCCTGCGGGAAATCGCCTTACATTCTAGGTCCGGTTCCGTTTCTCAGTTACAGCGTTAATTCGCCTATGTTTGTCGGTCGATTGGAAGGCGGTTCTTTTAACAGTATTTCGCGTTCTAAAGGCGTCGCATCCGAAACAAAACCTTCAAAGCCACTGAGTTCAAATCAAGCTAAAAAAAACGCTTTACCAACTCAGCCTGTACCTGAATCGAAGCGAGAGTGCGCGCGCCCCGCGACTTACGTTAGCGGTGTGGATGTGGCTTCATTAGGGGAGGCGTTAGCAAAGCTTTCCGAAGGAATCACCAATTTGGAAAATGCAGCCAGTGCCGACTACGAAGCCATTGGGGAGATGGTTTGTACTGAAGGAGCTCGCAACTGCGGGCGGGCGATCGGTCGCTATCAGTTGATGAGTTACCGGGAAGACGTGCAGCGTGCTGTCAGTTCAATTCCAGGGGGGGCTAACTTTATCCTGAACGTCAACAGAGGTCAAAAACCTACAAGAGAGGAACTCTTCCAATATTTTCCTCCTGCTGTTCAGGATAAAGTATTGCAAAATTCTCTAGCTGAGAACTTAGTCAGCAGCCAACAGGAAATTGACCCTAAAACTGGGCAGGTGTTCAAGGGCGATCGCTTAATTGAGCGAGTAGCGCAAAAACACTTTGGGGGTTTTGGCAGTAAAATTGATGCCAGCTATTCCAACATTTTAGGCGGGTACTCTCTCAAACAGTACGGGGAAAAAGTTCGAGAGCTTTATAACCACAATACCAGCGACAATTGCCAAGCTAATTCTGGTGACAGCAATGGCATCAGCAACTCGGTCGGCTCCGGCATTACTTTAAATGCTAGTTGGAGTATTAAGGTTGCGCTGTTCATTAGCTCTTTTTTGGGGGGAATGTGGTTTTTAATTCGACTTTTTCACAAGCGAAAGCAGCAAATTTTTCTGATATTAATCGGTTTGGGGATAGCAGTTACTCTTGGCACGGCTGCACTCTCCCATTGAACAAAGGGAAAGGGGAAGTGGAAATGCAAGGTATTAACAACTATAGGACTTACGCAAGACAGCAAATTTTACAGTATTTGTGGCCAACTGCACCGAAAAGCACCTACAAACACCTTACAAATAGTGTCTCTGCGTTCACTCGTGAACTCTAACACAATACGGTTCAAGTAAGAACACTCTAACTTCCTTTCACAAGTCTGTATATCCTAAAAATTCGTGAAATGGAATTCGTCTGAAAGGGCTAACCCAAGCGTAGTGGATTCTAACCACTTTTTCGCTAACAGGACGTTTTTAAGTGCTGAAAACATGAATTTTCTTACGTTTTTGTTCTGATATCTATTCCGAAACATGAATTTTATTGCATTTCTGTTCTGACATCTATTCCGGTGGCATCGGAATGATTAAACCACAGAGGACGCAGAGGACGCAGAGAAAGAAAAGAGAGAGATTAATAATTCCGATATCAACGGATTTGATATGACTTGTTCCTAAGTTGTTCTCGCTCTAAATTGCATAGTCGTTTTATATTCCGATAAGGAAGTCATTAAAATTGACTGTAAATTTTAGACATACAACAGCTTACTTAAGCAAAAAATTCTCTCTTTTCGTGTCTTTTTCTTCCGCTTTATTGTCCTTTTTTTTCGGTTATTTTGTATAATTGGAGTAACAAATGGTTGAACAAAATCGAGTTAAGCAAAAAACAGCAGGCAGCCAAAAGATTGTAAAACCCCCGGTTTGGTTAAATCAAGTTGGTTACTGGTTTCGCATTGGTTTGACAGTTTTTACCGCCCTGTCGCTATTATTGGGGACAGTTGCTTGCACGAATTCTAGTTCAGCAACAACCGCACCAGCTTCTTGGCAACAAGCTTTGCGAGTCACTCCAAAAGAAACTTTAACCCTAATTGTAAAGGAACACAGCAGCCTTCCAGAACTCAAAGTAGCGGCTGGGCAAAGTGCAGCGGCGGAAGCAATTAAGAGAATGCGAGTGTGGCAAGTTAATGGCTCGGTAGGACGGCTGAACCTTTATGATTTCAATAATTCCACTCTGTGCGGCACAAAAGGCTGCCTTTATGTTGGCTACTTAATTACTAATGATTCAAGTCAAATGCCAACAGAAGTATTTGCAGCTTATCTCGACCCCCATAAACCGCCGAAAACTCCTTTGTTTAAGGCTGACAGTTCCTCGCACGAGGGTTTGCCTTGTCTAGGAGTGAATCAGCTTTCCAAAGAAGGCCGCCGCCAGCTTCAATTTTGCTACGACGGCCTTACCTATCAACTTGCTGACAGCCAGCTTTTCAGTAGTTAGTGTTTAGTAGTCTGCGGGTTCATCGAAGTCAAAATCTTCTGCTGAATCAACCTCAACTTCAACCTCAGCAGCCTCGGAAAATTCATCTAACTCCTCTAATTCTGAGTCTGTTCCTCCTTCAACTTGTGCAATTTTGCGAGGGGGTGACAATTTACCTCGATTTTTGCGGTTAGTTACGCTTTCTGGCAACGCCTGGACTTCAGGTTCGACACCAGCAGCTATAGCTGGCAACCCGGCCTCGCTAGCGTCAATGAACCCAGCAATGCTATTGTGCAGTCCCCAAATCAATTTCTTTTGTGGTTTTTGACCGAGAAATAGCTTGTGAAAATTAGCATCAGTTGGCTGAGTAATGCTGTGAGTTTTGCAGCAAAACGATTTATTTTTGCCTTCCCCTTCTTTAAGAGCTCTAAACTCGACATTCAACACTCCCAAAGAGCGCCACTTGTCATTTTTACCGCTGTAATCTCTCCCAAAGCAATCAGCAAATGCCCGTTCCAAATTGCGGTAAAATTCTTCTCTAGCGCTCTTAAAGCTCCAGAGGGCTACATTCTTGAAGCGGACGACAATCGGTACCTGATGCAGGGGTTGGTTTTTGGGATTTAGAAAGATGAGGGCGTGTTCGGAACACACTTCCTGCGTCTTTTTATCGAGGGAATCGCGATATTCGTCGTAAAGCCCAATAAAACTACCTGCTAATTCTCCATTTTCTTCAATATCTTTGTAGCGGATGTACTCAGGCACAAAAGCTAATACCAACATTCTCGCTTTTGGGAGCAGTAAGCCTGTCACTTCTTCGCTTAGTTCGACCGTTGTCAATTCCTCAACATTAGGCATTACGTGCCATTCCGCTTTGACAAGCTGGTCGTTCGGGAGCAAAATACCTGCTGGGTTATCGTTAATCACGATTCCATAGGGCAAAGAGGGCTTGCGAGTTTGGTTGTAATCACTGTTGAATAGCTCCGGATCTATCTCGTAATAATCAGCACTCTTGTTCTTTTGCCTGTTGGAGTTTCCACTAGAATTCTGTACTGTCTTACTGGGAGATTTCGCGTTATTGCTTCTTACCATTGTTTACCTATTTTTGTCATGGTCTCCCCCTTGAGGCGATAGCCGCTAGCTGAAACATTTAGTTTTTTAAGACCTAAAAAAAATGAACAATTTGCAATTTTTGCCTAAAATTAACAAAGCTACCTTGATACCAATGGCAGTTCAACCTCCTAAACGTTCGTTAACTAGCATCGATTTTGGCGGGTTGTTGGGTCAGTTTATGAAGCCAGAGGGACTGGCAATGTTAGGGCTAATGGCAGGCTTACTTATTGCTTCCAAATTAGTTGGAAACGGGAAAGGTAAAATTACCTCCGGGCGGCTGTGCGGGACGGCTGAAAAATTGGCAGCCACAGGCTCTGCCCTCACGCAAATGAAAGAAAAAAAACGGCAGCCCGTTACTTTGTGGAGC
The DNA here is from genome assembly GCF_031383065.1 of Microcoleus sp. OTE_8_concoct_300. NCBI lineage: Bacteria > Bacillati > Cyanobacteriota > Cyanophyceae > Oscillatoriales > Microcoleaceae > Microcoleus > Microcoleus sp. OTE_8_concoct_300. Next base: position 13,836 of record NZ_JANMZH010000650.1, read on the forward strand.
GGTACGCCGACTTATTGGTTTAAAGGTTGTCAGGGATTGAGTGCTCGATTGCAAACGCTATTAGGTGCAAATCCGACGGTTTGGTTTCCCTACGCAGAACGCGGAACTTTAGTCATTGGTGCTCCGGGTTCTGGCAAAACATTCAGCGTCATTGACCGGATGGTTGAAAGTGCATTCCAGCAAGGTTTTCCTGCCATTATTTACGACAAAAAAGGAGACCAGATGAAAGTGCTTGCACCCCTTGCAGTGCGCTATGGCTACGATGTGCAAGTGTTTGCGCCAGGGGAAGCTTACAGCGGCACTATCAATCCTCTGGATTTTATGAGAGATGCACAAGATGCAGTAATGGCAGCAGAAATTGGACAAGTTATTGCTCGAAATGCTAGTCCGGGGGAGAGTAAAGGCAATGAGTTTTTTGAGAAAGCAGGCGAGTTGATGGCGAAGGGTTTAGTGCAGTTGGCAAAAAGCAGTCCTTACCCGGATTTAGCTTTTGTGTACGCAATTATTCAACTCCCAGATTTGGTCAAGCGCATCGACCACGCCGTTCACCGACCCGACGGTCATCCCCTCAAAATGGACAGGTGGATTGCCTCTAGTTTTTCGCAGTTATTAAGTTCAAAAGATGCTGAAAAAACAGTGGCGGGGATCAAGGCCACCGCAGAGGCTACCTACTCCAGTTTCATTCAAAAAGATTTGTTGCGGGCATTTATTGGTCGCAGCACCATTCCAATTGCTTTAGAAGGCAAAAAGTGCATTATTTTCAAATTAGATAACAAGTGACGCACTGTAGTGGGGCCGCTGTTAGCTGCTGCTATTCACTTATGTGTGGTGTCTAATTTGAGTCGGGTACGTTCTGACCCATTTTTGTACTGCTTAGACGAGTTTCCGTCTCTCAAGTTCGACAGAATGGATCAGTGGGCTAACGAATATCGTTCTGCTGGCGGCGTGCCGATTGTTGGCATTCAATCGCTCAATCAACTCTATAATCTCTATGGGGATAAAAAAGGGGCTGCGATCGCCAGTGCTCTGTCAACTCACGTCCTCTTCAACCCCGGCGATTTTGAGACAGCCGAGAAATATTCTAAGCGGTACGGGGAAGTGGAAGTGCTGGTAAAAAATCGATCGACTGGCAGCTCGACGGGGCAGCAAACGAGCCGTTCTGTTAACTGGAGCGAACAGTTGCAAAAGAAACCGCTGATTAGTCCTGACGAAATTCTGAGATTTCCTCAAGGCAAGTGCGTCATCACTTCACCGGCCTACGCAACGGGGACGGAAGCTTTATTTCCCTACCCTCTCAAGATTCCGGTGCGACCCGGCGACATAAAGCGAGCTAAAGAGTCTGAAAAACTGTGGGACAGCAGCATCAGACCGCAGCTTGAAAGGCGGGCGAAAGCTTTGTCAGTAGAGCAGCAGGCGGGTAAACTGCTCAATATAGATGAAGAGCTGGATCGGCGGATTCGATTCGCTTACCAATTGCTGCCACATCCGAACGATCCAGAAGAACCCGTGACTGTGGCTGATGTTAAGTCGCCTGTTAATGCTGCTGGTGCGAACAGTGCGGCTGGGAAAATAGCGGTTGGCAATATTCGGAAAAAACTCAAAACTCTGTCCTTTGGTGGCGATAGATGATGGAGCAAACTAAACAATTTTTGGCTGACATTTTGATTGTTGACGATATTCCAGCTAACATTCAACTACTGTCTCAAGTGCTAATTGAAAACGGTTACAAAGTCAGGAAGTTGATTAGTGGACAGCGAGCTTTAAAAGCAGTAGAGTTGCAAGCGCCCGACTTGATTTTGCTAGACATAAAAATGCCCGGTATGGATGGTTATGAAGTCTGCCGTCAACTTAAAGCATCTGAAGCTACTTGTGATATCCCTATAATTTTTATCAGCGCTTTAGATGACGTATTTGACAAAGTAAAAGGGTTTGAGGCGGGCGGTGCTGACTACATTATAAAACCTTTTGAGCCTGTTGAAGTGTTAGCGCGGGTGTCGGCTCAACTTAAAATGCAGCGTTTACAGCAGCAACTTCGCTGCGCTAACGTGCAATTGGCTGCACAAAATGTTCAGCTAAGCCAGGAAATTCAAGAAAGACAGCAAGCAGAAGCCAATTTAAAAATGCTGTTGCACGCTGTTTCGCACGATTTGCGATCACCTCTATCGGGAATGTCGCTGCTGCTGCGAAGTCGCCTCAATGATGCTGGCAGTAACATTGCTATTGATAGGCGGACTATGGAGGTTATGGTGCAAAGTTGTTCGCGCCAACTCCAGTTGATTGAGTCACTAACAGCAACACAACAGTTTGATGTGAAAAGTGCTTCTTTAGCCATGAAGCCGCTGTCGCTGCCCACTTTAGTCCAAAATATTCTTATTGAAAGATTACCAATTCTCAACCAGCATCGAGTCAAGGTTAAGCAGCTTTTTGCAGCAGATTTGCCTTTAGTCAATGCTGATGCCCAGCAGCTCTGGCGGGTGTTTGGCAATCTGATCGACAATGCTGTTAAATACAATCAGTCTGGGTTTATTTTGACTGTAGAAGCTAAAAAGGAAGGTGAGATGGTTCGCTGTACGGTTGCAGACAATGGGACCGGAATTTCTCCTCAGCAATGTGCAAGATTATTCGAGCCTTATACGAGGGGAGTTGGAGTTAGTTTAAGGCAAGGATTGGGATTGGGACTTTACATTTGCAGGCAAATTGTTGAGGCTCACGGCGGAGAGATTGGCGTTGATAGCAAATTGGGAAAAGGAGCGAGGTTTTGGTTGACATTGCCAAAGTTTGAAGATTGACAGCCTGTCATAAACTGTAATTTTTGGCTCTTCCGTACTTAGTGTGCCAAATTATCAGTTTTCTGATGCCCTACACCTTAGCTGGCTGGGATTTCAAGGCGCTCGCTCCTCTACCGCAAGTGGCCATAAGGGAAGCTAAGAGTATAAATGAGCTCAAAGCCTTACCTAGCAAAGCGTTGAGGATAAATTTAAGTTAACGCGAGCACACTAAGTACGGAAGAGCCTAATTTGTGAGGACTAAAGTTTATCAAATACGATTACGATCGCCTATTTGAGAACAATTAGAAATAAAGTTTCTTCACGCGATTTACTCACTATCGCGGAAGCTAAAGAATATCTCGAAGAAGTTCTGTTTTCACTAGGAACAGCTAATGTCGATCGCGATGTCACTTCGGAAGTACGAGAAATGGATTGCTATATTAGTTTGTTAGTTCTCACGCTTAAACCAGCCCCAAACGCAGTGCTTTAACGGCTGCCCTAAACCAGCCCTAAACGCAGTGCTTTAACGGCGGCGTGGGTGCGATCGCTCGCTTCAAATTTAGCTATAATCATCTCTACATGACCTTTGGCGGTGTGGACGCTCATTCCTAGTTGAGCAGCGATTTGTTTATTGCTTTTACCCTCAACTAGCTGCTGCAAAACCTGCATTTCCCGTTCAGTCAGCTTGATGTCGTCATTCGCATAGCTTTCGGGCAGTGGCGTTTTGAGATTTTGCAGCACGCAGTCGGCAATCTTAGGGTCTAGGTAACTGCCACCTTCTTGCACAGTTGTAATCGCTGCTAGAAGTTGTTCTGCGTTAGTGCCTTTAACGCAGTAGCCGTGAGCGCCGCTTGACAAAGCCGCCATTACCTGAGTTGGATTGCTGTGGTGGGTGAGCATCAGGATGCGAGTATGCGGCAGTGCGGCTCTAATTTGCTGCGCGGCTGCAATACCATCGATTCCGGGCAAGTCAATGTCCATCAGCACGATGTCTGGTTGGTGTTGCAGTGCGGCAGTGACGGCTTCGTTACCGTTAACAGCTTGTGCGACAACTGTTAAATGGGGTTGGTTATTGAGGATATGCTGTAGACCGAGCTGCATCATCGGGTCATCTTCAACTATCAGGATGGTTTTTAGTTGGCTTGTTTTTGGTTGTGTCGGGGTAATTGCAGTCACGGCTAAAATTCCTACTACATTTTATCCATTCTATATTGTTTTTCCTCATATTAAAGAGTGTCATCCTCCTATGGAGAGAAGAAAAGTATTGATTTTTGGGCAATTTCGTCGGAAGGTGGATGTCTCTCGATAGGAGGATGGTAATAAAGTCGATTCTCCCGAGTTTTAGGTGATCAGAAAAATTCTAGTGATGCGACCCGAAAAGCCCGCGCGAGAGGCTCACACTAACGTTTCCACCACAAATCCAGAAGAGCTATACACAGTCTGAACAGATTAGATCGACACTTCGTTGACTTCATCCAAATTGATTTCATCCAAATTGATAGCTGTTGCTACTTCCTTCGGTTGAGGTGTTAGATAACCATTGAGCTTGATAACTGTTTGTTCTGTCTCTGGTTCAATGGTAGTCAAAAGCCAATTTTGAGTTTTTCGGTGTTGTTTGCTATCCCAAGCAAACTGAACTTTTTTTGCTGGTTGAGTCGGGTGCAGTGCCAAAACAATCAGTTGCAGCTTGTGAGGCTCGATCTCGAAGAATTCGGCAGCTACCCATAACTTAACTCGGTCTTGCCAAGTCAGTACAGGATGGCGAATCGCCCACTCAAATAGTCTGGGTGTTCCTTTGACTAGACCCACATTTGCACGGACTTGTATCACTTTAGATGGAGGAGAAGGGGAAGAATTTTCTTCTGTCACTCCCCTTTTTGTTCGGTCTAGTTTTGTTTGAATTGGAATGTCAACAAACAGTTTTCGCTGCGGTAAAAACAGTGATGGCGCTAGTTCTTTGAGCTGGAAAACCCACTGCTGGAACTGGGGGTGACTGTTGAGAATTGGCTCGACAGGTAATCCCATTAAAATTTGCTTGACAAGCAGTTGCAAGCGTTCTTGCAGATAGGAAGGAACAAGAGGTGGCTCTTGTAGTGGGCTAGTATGAATAGTTTGATTGAGATCGGACAGAGTAAGGAGGTACATTGCGAGCGAGCATAAAAGGCGCTCGCAATAGCGGCGATCGCCAGAAGTCAGGGAGAGTCATTGCTGACAACTTAAGACCGATCGCTGGAGTCAGGAGTCAGGATTCGGATACTTAACGATTCCTTGATCGCCCCGATTTGAGTTTTCTAGCCAAAATCCGGGCGTTGCACAATTGGAGGATGGTTCTTGTAGGGAGTAGGGGTTAAGCGTCCCGCCTGCAGTGAAAATACACGCCTTCGGGCTCATGGGCCCACCCACAAAAAAATCAAAATCATCCCGCTATTATGCAACGCCAAAATCCGAGTCAATTCCGATCGTAATTGCTGATTGACAAATGCTTCTGCCGCTTAACTTGTCACCAATTGGGGGGAGTAGAGATGAGACGGTGACTTTTTCGGCTTCTCAACTGAAAACCGTGAGGAGGTGGCTGTTCGTTACCAACTATACAAGTTTGGCTAAAAATGCTACTGATGAAGAAATGATATCGGCAATATCATCTGGGTCGAGGGAATAAATCTTTGCTAAAACTTCTTTTTTAATTTTTTCAGAGCCTATCCTCTTGCTGCCACTCACTTGACCGATCGCCACCTCATCCAAACCGCGTTGATAAACTGATAGGGATATTTCTCCATCCAAATAAAGTTGCAGAGTCTTGGTACTGCCACCGCTTAACTTTGCCAGTTGCCGAAAGTTCTTAGAATCGGATTCGGGTATCGTTTTTCCTTTTAACCACCGATATATTGTTGAAAAATCTACTCCGATAGCGGACGCTAAAGCGCTTTGAGTCCAGCCTTCTTTCAGCAGCAGCTCGATCAACTGAGTCAGCCGCTTTTGGCGATCGAGTATAAGAGAAGACACCGAGCTAACAGTCACAAGTACTTACCTGACGCTATTACAGTACACTATTTTACTTTCTGTAACATAGAAACCTCTTCGCTACGGGAGGGATTGAGACAGGATCTTTCGAGAATCAGATAAATTACCTCGGATCAGATAAATTACCTGGCACTATACATCTATTTAACGGTAAAGTCCTTGTATTTGCAAGGTTTGAGCAATTTTTTGACGATCGCATTTTTGACTGCCCCTGCTGTATTTTACCCCTTTTCTACAAAATTTGAGCCATCAAAGCCTTAATCGATTACGCAACTACCCTTGCATTATGCAATACTTAATCTTGCACCGCGCAAGACGGACGGAACATCAATGTCAACCTCCAAAACAGTTCGCGGTTCTGATGCACATAAGTTCTCTGTTGTTCGCAGCGCTGAACTCACTGCGAGAGTTGCACAGGACTGCCAGCCAAACAAAGCCGACGCTAAAGATTTGTCTGCCCAGAGCACGCTCACTGATGCTGAAGCATTAGAATTAAGCAGCTTGGAAGCTACAGTCGAACGGAGTTTGAAAGCTTTTTGGGAAATAGGGCAAGCTTTGCGCCAGATCCGCGATCGGCGTCTCTACCGACAAGACTTCTCAACTTTTGAAGACTATTGTACTAACCGGTGGGAAATGTCTCGTCGCTGGGCCTACCAATTGATCGAGGCGGCAACCGTGTACGAAAATGTGCGCCATGGCGCACAAATCCTTCCCGCCAATGAGCGCCAACTTCGCCCTCTAACAGCACTACCCTCCCAAGAGCAGCCTAGGGCTTGGGCCCAAGCCGTTTCTACTGCTCCGAACGGCAAACTTACGGCTTTTCACGTTGCCCGAGTTGTTGAAGAACACCAGAAAAAAATTTCGAGAAATAAGTCTAACAACGAGAACAGTTCCAAAAACCAACGAACTCAAACAGCCCATCATCCATCGTCAAACCGTGAGATTTCAGCAGCCACTCAAGAGAATACTGGGGGATTGGGAGCCACATCCAGTCAGACAGAAACTCCATGCCGAAGCTGCTGGAATTGCTATCATTGCAGTTTTGAGCCTGTTCAAGACGACCCTCACAGTTTTTATTGCCACAAGCTAGGCAAACTAAGCTTTATTGAGAAAGATGGTAACGAACGGGGCTCTAAATGTAAATTGTGGCTCGATCGATGGATCGAGCCAGAGTTAGTCAAAAAGGCAAAACGAGCCCAACGAGATACTTTTACCTTAACTCTACAGCTCCCGATCGACTTGCAAGCCCAAATGCGAGATGCGGCTAAAACTCAAGGGATGGCTGTAGTAGATTGGGCAGCACAAATCCTCGAAGCAGCAGCTTCTATAAAGAGTTTCGGTTCAGAAGACCAGCCCGCTCATAACATTACGTCCACTGCTACAAATGAAAATCATGTTTTGGTTCCAAAGTCGGTTCAAGGTCAAACCAGTAGTGGTGTTGATGTAGCTCATAAACCAGAACCAACAGCAGCCACTTGAGGATATGCAATCGCGCCATTGTTTTTCTGTGTGATTCGCAAGTATAGCCTTTGTCACCCTAGTGAGGTATGCTGAATCCCTTGATTATCAAGCTTTTGAGCTTCACGGAGCTACCTCACCTGACCAAGAACCGCCATACATCAATCTCTGACAATGAGAAAAACATTTAATCAGATTTACTCAACTCTTCACCTGCACCGCAACAATCGTTCGATAGGTAGGTATTGAGCTAGAACTCGTCTAAATTAAACAGCGTAAATTGATGAGGCGATGTCGTCATCTTTCTGGGTCGGCGTTTGCCCTTAACAACTTCTTGAACTAATGGATTTGAGTGAATTGATGTCTGATCATTCAAGTCAATAACTTCTGAGCTTTCTCCTGAACTTATTTCATGTTCGAGTGAACAATCCGTATGATTTTTAGCCTGAGACTCGACAGGCTCAAACCACTCATTATACCAATAAGTGGCGTTCGTTGATTGGGGTCGATCGCTACTTAAAGTATTGCCAAGGAGCAAATCAGTTTGACCCAACCACCAAATCGGAACAGCCAGCCAAGGTGAAAACAGATAAAACTGAAACAAAGCGCATTTTAACAGAGTAGGGTCTATATCTTGACCGATACCGCTCAGACAGTAATTCGACTGTGTTAACATTAAAGCACCCGTACCGCACGCAGGTTCATTGAAGCTGGAAATTCGCTCTGTCTTATCACCACTGACCAACTTAGATATCAACTGGCACAAAGCTAAGGGTGTCGGATAAAATCCTGAACTTTTTTGAGCAGTCTTTCCGCAGATTTGGGGTAGCAGTCTGCCCATATAATCTTCAGGATACAGCATGAGAATTGACAGGTCAAACATCTGATAAAGACGCATGGATGCACCTTCACAGCCGGCGGGTTCTTTGGGTAAAATCTTGTAAGCTGGATGTCCGAATGCGAACAAAACCCAGTCCAAGAAAAACTCCAAATAGTCCCAAGCTGACCAAGTTTTCCATTCTCCATGTTGAGGAATGCAATTGAGAGTGTTATCTAGCATGGCTTCTGCGGCAGGAGAATGCTGCCATTCGATTTGGGGAATCGGTTCTGCTGGCAAAGTTTCCTCAATTACAAATTTGGGTAAGCTTTCGGGTTTTCTGTTTTCCAGAATGGCTAGCATTGGCTCCATCTTCCACCGCATCCAGGCATGAGCGGGGACAGCTTGACACAAAGCCCAATAATCCCACCTTCCCCATAAACATCGGTCTATTTGTGCGAGAATTGTTAAAAGCCAGCCCGGCTTTAAATCTCGTTTTAGGTTGGGGATTAAAGCTTGCTTTTTCTTTGGTTTATAGGGTTGCTTTCTGAAATGTAACAGCGTTAACTCTCTAGTTTTGGAGTCAACAACTGGTAACACAAGCTTGTTTTTCATGAGTACAAGTCTGAAAATTTCACCCCTAAAAACCGCAGTAGCGGTTCGCACAATTCTATGTTGATGCAAGCATCGTCTTTAATAAAAACAGTAAAAACAAATTGGGAATAGAGCGTAGCTTTTTTGTTTGAAAAAAGCTACGCTCTATTCCCCACTCCCATTTTCCCTATTTCTCTCTCCCCATTCCCCTTTCTCAGCCGTCTATTCCACCAATTATTTTGATATTTGAGGAGTAGAAAATGCTTCGCACAGCAGCAGCCCCACCTGCTTGAGTAAAGCTTTGTTACCATCAGGGCATCCCGACTGAATCAAACATTTAGGACAGCCAGAACTGCAAGAACAACTGCGGGCTAACTCAGCAGCCGCATGAGCTAATTGAGGGAGAGAACGAAAAATAGCTTCCGAGGTTCCCGAACCTCCTTCTGCTAAATCGTAAAAGAGTCCTGCATAGTCATTTGCACCTCTCTTCTCTACCACAAAATTCACATCATTAGGTGAAGCCAAAATAGTCAGAGGTAAAGCTGCTAAAATTTGATGGCCGAAACTGTGAATAGCCAACAAATTCGCGGGGTACTCCCACAATTGCTGATATCCGGGAGGAATCGGCTGTTGAGACTGAAGCAATTCCTGGCGAGTAGCTGTTACTACCTGTTGCAGATAACATTCAACCGGGGAATTAAAACTAATTTGCAGTACAGGAGTCGCAAATTTGATTTCGTAAGGTTGCTCAAAGTTTACCTCATTAAGAACCGATGTTAGCTCTGCAGAGCGAGTTCTCTTGCCACAAACAGGACAGGCAGTACATTTTGGTAAATGCTCTCTGTAATTGACACACTTTCTATTGAGACAAGTTAACTCGTAATTGCGAGTTAATAATTGATAACCAGTGACGAGTTGGCTAATTTCTCCCCAAACCAGTTCCAGAATAGCTTGAGCTGGAATTGCCTTACTATCCGTTGAATTGGTTTGAACATTTCCTTCAACTTCTGGAATAATCAACGGGATTTGTTGAGGCAAACTCAAATTCTGCTTGAGGCTGGTATCAGTGTGGCTAATCGCTACAGTAAACAGTCGAGTTTCAGGGGTGTTTTGCAAAATAGCTTTGCCATTCAAGAGTGAGCGCGAAGTATAAGTCACCAAACAGCCGTCTGAGTTTTGCGTGCGGTAAATAGCACCAGGAAATACCTCTCGATAAGCAATCTCCGCACTGAGGAGTTCAATCTCTTCTTGAGTCTCCGCATCCACCAGTTGTATCGTGCTAGAACCCGTTCCCCCTCGAAAGTTTACATCTTTATGGGGAAAGCCCTTAGCCCATAATTTATCCCGGCTTCTGTGAAGAACACCTTGCTCAATTAAAGCCGTTGCAATTATATGAGCGCTCTTGCCAAAGTAGTGCTTGAGCTTATTGGCCCGAATGCCTGTTTCGACAGCCGCGCACATCAAATGTTTGGCAATATCTATGGGATAATTGGCATTAAAGCTCACCAATTCAGATTCGGCCGACAGCAACAATTCAGGACGCTCGGCAAAATAGTTATCCAAAGGTGATTGTGCAATAGGAATGAAAACAATTAAACCGGAGTTTGCGCGACCAGCCCGGCCAGCCCTCTGCCTGAAAGCTTGCAAGCTTCCCGGCCATCCCCTAATAATAGCAAAGTCAAGTTGAGGCAAATCAATTCCTGCTTCGAGAGCGCTAGTGCTGAGGATACACTTAACTGTTCCTGACTGCAAAGAGTTAATAATTTCCATGCGGCGCTCGCTTGTTAAACTGCCGTAGAAAATTGCTACTTGCGACTCAATTCCCGAGTTAGTTTGAGTTACAGCTTCTTGCTTAAAAGTTGCCCACAAGTTCTTAATTGCTTGTCTGCCGTTACCGAAGCAAATTCCACTTTGCCCTTGCTGCAACAAAAACATAATGATGCGAGCAACATCGGAATTAGCATCATGAGTCGGTTTAGTAACAATTAATTGCCGTTCTGGGACAGCAGCTCCGCTAGAGTTAATCCAAACTAACCGCTCGGGTTTATTGATATTTCGCTTGCGACTTCTACCAGATAGTAACTTTGCTAATTTAACGGGATTGCCAACGGTAGCACTCAATATCAGGAATTGCAGTTTTTGAGAAGAACCTCCGCGCTCGTCTACTGCCAATTTTAAGCGGCGAATTAAGCTAGCCATGTTAGCTCCGTAAACTCCGTTAAAAGTGTGAGCTTCATCTAGGACAATATAGCGGAGGCGACTTAAAAAATGCTGCCAAGGCTGACTCCAGTGAACGCCTTTCAGCGCATAGTGAATTAATTCTGGTGTTGCGCTGATTATGCTAGGGTTTGCAGCTAATAATTGTTCTCGGGTTTTGGGAGGAGTATCCCCAGTTAGAAGGGCAAGGCGCGGGCGGGCAGGCTCAGGAATCAGTTGGAGCAAATCGGCAAGTTTTTGACTTTGGTCGGCTGTTAAAGCTTTCAAGCCATAAATAGAGAGTGCAGTAAATTGATGTTGGAGAATGCCCTCTAAAATAGGCAAGTACGCACTTAAAGATTTGCCAGAAGCTGTTGCTGTGCTGAGGATGACATCTTTGCCCTGGCGCACGGCTTTGAGTGTTTTAATTTGGTGCGAATAAAGCTGTTGAATGCCTTGGCGGTGCAAAGCAGAAATTATTGAAGGCGGCAAGTCTTGAGGAATTTTGTAGAGCTTAGGAGTTGTAGCAGTCGCGATTGTCTGATAAATAACCTCTTCGCCTAAAAACTCACACAAATCGGCTGTTGCAGTTGGCTGCAAGTGGCTTGCTTCTGGGAAGTTATTTTGGTGAAAATCATGTCTGGCTATTAGTTGGGAAAGAAGGTTGATATAATTGGGAGGCATTGGTCACTCTAAGAATGAATCTTTTCTCTTTTACTACCGATAGGTAGGAAAAAGAACGAGAGAAGAAATTCCAAAAAAACCAACTGGGAGTCGGACTGAATTTGGTGGCAATTATGGGTTTGGGTTCAGGAACTAGGGAAACGGTAGGTCTCTGGCTCACTGCGCGATCGCCCCGCCTCGTGAGGCACTATAGTGAGTCTTGCAGGAGTCGTGAAACTCTGTTCTCTTTCCGACCTTCGCGTGCTTCGCGTCTTCGCGGTTCGTTTAAAACTTGTTTTTTTCACAACTTATTTAGCAATACTCCGGACAGTTTTGGGAAGGATACTACAAGCTTTACAGGGCAAGGATCATAAAAAAGTCGAATTAAATGTAAGTCAGGCGTGGAGCTGACATTGATTTAATTATCCACAGTGGCTCAAAGTCTTAGAGCCTAAGCCATTGGGCCCTATAAAAACTGTCCGGACTATTGATTTAGACTGGCTATATAATTAGTACAGTACACTTTACCAATTACCAGACTTACCTCATTTAACTCAGAAGTGTTATAGTATCCAATTAAGAATAATAAACCTATGCCTTACAGTAAATTCACTCTCAGCAAAGCTGTAGAAGATTTTCATCTCACAATCATTGAAGGAGCGCGTTTTTTACCAGAAATCCTCCCAGTGACTCCTAGTGTTTTACTACAGGATACTCTTAAAGAAACGATTCCATGGGCGATCGCGGTGAGTAGCGAAAAAGCTCGTTCTGAGGGTATCATCAATCCTGTCTTACTGGAAGTAAAACGCCAGCTTCAAGGACAGATTAGCGTTTTTTCAGGCGAAGAATTCAATGTAGAACCGGAGGCTGAACTTACAGGCTATGTTGACTTTCTCCTGAGTCGTTCCCCGGAACAACTATACATTAAAGCTCCTGCAGTTGTATTGGTGGAAGCCAAAAAAGAAGACCTTAAACCGGCTCTTGGGCAATGCCTTGCAGAAATGGTTGCAGCTCAACGCTTTAACCAACAAAAGCAACAGCCGATATCGACGATTTACGGAACGGTAACTAGCGGTACAGTTTGGCGGTTTCTTAAACTAGAAGAGCAATGCGCGTCCATTGACCTTACAGATTATCCACTACCTCCTGTTGAGCAAATCTTGGGCTTTCTGGTTTGGATGATGCAGGAAAGATGAGCTGTTATTAAACATTTTTTGAGTAGATCGGTTAACTGATTTTCACTGAGAAGTGTAATAATGTTGAGAGTGGGTAAGTTTATTGCGGCTCGGAAGTTTATACAAATAGAGATGAGAGTGCGATTGTACCCTCAAAAACTGCTGCGATATCTAGACAATAACTCAATACGCTTGGGTTAACTGTTTTTGTCATTGCGAGCGTCTTCGCGTTAGCTTTCGCGATCCTTTCGCCGAAGGCGTTCGGTGAAGGGTAGGAAAGTAATCCCGTCTGTTTTTCACATCGTTTTACTGAACGGACTGTCTTAAATGAACCGTATTGGACAATAAATAATGACTATTTTTCGACTCTCTGAGCTTTAAATTCTAACTGCTTTCGCTGTCGTTCTACAAACTCAGCCAGAGAACTTTTCCTCCCTTCCATCTCCTGAAAATCCACCACAAAACTAGCTGTTTTCAGCTCAACCGCTAAAGCTTCAGTAATATCGATAATTTCCACCCAACTCGCACATTGATAATCTGAGTCTTCGTATTGCTTAATTCGATTTTCTTCCAGCCCCAGTCTATCCGCAAGTTCTTTTTGAGTCATTTTCGCAGCAATTCGAGCTTTAATTAAGACTCTTGGCAGCTCTAAAATCGAATCTACTTCAATTTTGAGGTCTTGAGTGCGATCGCACTCCACCAATCTTTCATACTCAGCTATTTCTGCCCTAAAAGTATCCAGATGACTTTGGATAGATTCACGCATCACTAACCACCAAGGATCGTTCTTTTTCACCTCTTCATCTTGGGCGTCATACTGGGCTAGCGTAGATTCACATCTTTTCGCTAACTCTTGGGTATACTCATATTGCTTTTTATTTCTAATCATGGCGACCACCTTACTAAATCTATAGCAATAATTCCTTTAGGATGCAGCTCTCTGTCCCGTTGAAATAATTCATAGGAAGTTAGATCGTAACTACCGACTGGCTGGTCGGACGGAAAGATTTCACCGCGATAAAGAGCTTTCTGTGCGGCTCTATCTGCATAATTTCTCAGTCGAGGAGCATGAGTTTTCAGATAATTCATATCAACCTCTTCTCTATCCCAACAAGCATCAAAATCTTGAGGAGCTAGTTTGCTAGTAATAAAACTACCATTGATGTAAATTGTTCTGCATCCTGCTGCCTTTAGCTGCTAAGAATGCCATTTGCAAACCATCTATCATGCGAGTACGAAGTGGTGTGATTCCAAAGCGATCTTTGAATTCTTCCCATTCGGCCCAATACACTCCTGGTGGCAAGTTGCCGTTCTCATCAAATTCGGGAATCATGCCCTCACACCTTTACATTTTAACACAATTTTATTGTCGGTTTTTATAGCTATTGATTTCCTCAGCATACCTGAATATGCAGGCAAAAAGCCATCGCTATGAGTGATAATTAATAAGTTGTAACAGAAGCGACTGGTGCGATGCAGGGTTTTGAGTTAACTTTCAGTTCTAATTCGACACCGAATGTTCCGAATATTCCGACTCAATACGGTCAAATAGAAGTCGCCACAACTACATTTAGACTCAACGGTCAAAGTCACACCTAAACGATGGAATACGACGAGGATTCGGAGAACCTAATCGTCGCTATCAGAACCTCCCAAGGTAACAGTCAATCAGTAGTTTATGATGCCTTGGAACAGGCCAAATCGATGACAGATGTATTTGGCAACGTCACATCATACAGCTACGACTTGCACCAAGCATCCGGGCCAACAATACAACTCCACCTGCTGGGTCGGTTGTAACTCGCATTGACGAAATTACCTTACAGAAAAAATATGGTAAGCGGAAAGCGAGCAAAACTTTATTTAGTCCGCTCGATGCAAGCGACTCTCTTAGACTTTAGTTCCAGTAAAATTTGGCAACAAATCTGGACTTATTGTACATTATATTACGCCAAAAATGTTAAAAAATAACTTGGATAAGTAATGAAACAACAGCTTTTTTAACAAGGCAGTTAATGAAAGGCTGCCGAATTAACTCGGCAGCGCTTTCCTGTTATTTAAGGTGAGTGAGTTGAGTGATGCTGAGCAAAGCAGGCAACATCGAGTCAGGCTTATCTCCTGTTTTGAGAGCGATTTCTAAATCAAACAAAATGGAGAGCGATCGACTTAAGGAGTTCGCAGATACTTCGTTAACCTCCTGCTTAAGGAAATACAGCCGTTTCGGGTTACTAATTCCGCACATACTAGCAATTTCGCTATCAGAACGTTGTTGGTCGGAATTGATAGTAGCTTTTACCCACAGCCAAGTTTTAAACTGAGTTTGGAGAGTGGCAATAATTGCTAAAGGAAACTCTGCCCGAGATAGCAATTCATCAAGCACCTTAATTGCCGCCACTGCTTGACCTTTTAAAAGAGCTTCGGCAAGTTGGAAACTGCTGGCGGTGGTAGCTGGAACGAGGGCTTTAGCAGCTTCTTTCGTAATGCGAGCGCCTGCTGCATAAATGGCTAATTTCTCTAGTTCACTGACTCTTCTAGCAGAATCGTTGCCAATCGCTACCGCTAGATAACTGACAGCATCTCTGGCAATTGAGAGATTCATCTGTTTAGCATTAGCAGCGATCGCACTTTCAATCAAATCAGTACGCCAAGGAGGAATGAGAGTAAAGTCCTTAAGTTTACCAAACGGCAACAAATGCTTAACTACCTTGAGTCGCTTGTCGATAACAGCAGCAGTGAAGACTAAGTGCGTTGTAGCAGGTAATTGGGGCAAGATTTGCAGCAATTCTAGCCCCGTTTCTCCAAATTGCTTGAAATCGCAATTTTCAACGACAATAAGTTTGTTTCCACCGCCGAAAGGAACTGAAGCAGCAGCAGAGAGGGCTGCATCCAGGGAAGAAGCATCGAAGCGGTGGATGTTGAAATCTCGCCAGAGAGGATGAGTTTGAGTCTTAAAATTTTCAACTTCTCGTTCAATTGCGTAAGTATCATTCCCAATTAGGATGCTAATCATGCTGCTAACTCCTCCTGTTGTTTGACAGTTACCGTAACAGAGCGGCCTAAAGCTTTAGTAACGATCCGCTGCACGGATTCAAGGTGACTCTGAAACTTGTTCGCGTATTTTCTTTCTACTGCTAACACACATGAATCAGCCGAAAGTTCGGCAATTTGAGCGCGGTTTAAGAGGCTACGATTGCCTGGTTTCGCTGCTGCTACTACTTGCGCCCAAGTTGTCTCAAAGTCAGGAGAATCTGCCTCTATTTTTTGAGGGGTTTTATCAAATTTGTCAGGTCGATCGGATTGGGAAGTTGCTGGCGATCGCATTTCCTTTGTCGCAGGTTTGCTTAACAGCATCAAGTTCAGCAGACAGACTTCTAACCAAGTAGCAGCATTGGTGCTAGTTCTCAATTGAAATTCTGATTTTTGCAATTGTGTACAAGCCGCATCAATTGTTTCAAAATCGAGATGAAGAGCGAGCGAGCGCAGTTGTGAATAGCCTACTGGCCCTGCAATTAAATTCTGGCAGTGGCGCGTTGATTTGACAATGAGCAAATCTCTCATTGCTGCTAGCAAGCTGCTGAGAATAAGTTTAGGGGTTTTGCCGCTGTCAATGAGCGTTCTCGAAGATTGCAGTACGCTTAAGGTATCGCCAGAATGAATGGCTTTGAGAAGGGCGATCGACTCTTGCTCGCTGATACTGCCAGATACTTCTGCAACTTGAGTTAGGGTAATCTCTGAGTTTAGCAGTGAAAGCTGAGAAAGTAATTGCAGGGCATCTCTTAACCCCCCGTCGCTGGTGCGAGCGATCGCCCGCATGGCCTCACTTGCGATCGCAATAGATTCAGCGGAGCTAATTTTGTGCAATTGTCCGACAATAGCATCAACTGACAAGGCTCGGAAGTTAAAAGTTTGGCAGCGGGAGATAATTGTCGGCAGGACTTTATGTGCTTCAGTCGTACAGAGAATAAATACCACATGAGCCGGAGGTTCTTCAAGGCATTTGAGGAGAGCATTTTGAGCGCTGGTACTGAGTTGGTGGCACTCGTCTAAAATCCAGATGCGGTAAGGGCTCATGGCTGGCGCAAAGTTGCTGTGTTGTATTAATTCTCTGGCATCATCCACGCCATTGTGAGAGGCAGCATCGATTTCAGTTACGTCTAAGCTTGAACAGGAGTCAATGGTTTTGCAGCTTGAACATTCCCCGCAAGGAGTGGCGGTTGGCTTTTTGCTATTCAAACAATTGAGGGATTTAGCAAGAATGCGAGCGGTTGAGGTTTTGCCTGTTCCTCTGGGCCCGGTAAATAGGTAAGCTTGAGCAATTTTGTCGGAGGTGATGGCATTGGTCAAGGTTGTTTTGATGGTGTCTTGGCCCACTAATTCTTGGAGGTTTTTGGGTCGGTATTTGAGGTGCAGTGGTTGGTACATTTTGAGTGGTTAGAATACTTCTGGTAACTATTCCCCGATAGGGGAGCCATGCCTGAAGTTATGCCATTTCTCAAAAATCTTGCTACAGAATTGTTAGCTTTGTTTGTGGGCTCTGTTTGTCAGGTGCGGATCTGTGAGATTGTTTGTCTAAATTAGGAATTTTTAATGGCGACACACCCTACGGCTACTATTGCATGAGTCTTGATAATTAGTATTAATATAAGTTGTTGGTGCGAGAGTATTGAACACACTTGTAGATAATTTTTATGTTAAAATAGGAATTTAAATTATCCTAATTTATACAGTAATAGGCTCCGAATTGGGGCAGGAGAGGGCATCAAATTTAGATGCCGCTCCCCACCTTTTATTCTTGCGGAGCGATAATGTATTCGCACTCTAAAGCCTCTGTACCCGACGCTGGTATTCCAAACGGTGCAATCAGTATGGGAGCCGTAGGAGTTGCCATTAACATCCGCAAATCCGAACTAGAAACAGCTTTAACTGTATCAATTAAATAGCGGATGTCGCACTTGATCCGAAAGTCACAACCGAATAGTTTGGCATCAACTATCTCAGTACCAGAACTGAGAGTATTATTTAGTGAAATTCGCACTTGTTGACTATCTAAATCGAATTCAAAAATTGCTGTAACATGGGACTTATCGCTGTGAGAAGCTAACCGCTCTAAGGCTTTTAAAAAGCTGAGCTTCTCTACCACAATTTGATGGCTAAGTTCATGCCGATAAGGAGCAATAATCTGGTCGCAATTCGGGTATTTTCCTTCTAATAACTGCGCTGTCAGCCGCCAATTGTTCCACTCAAAAGCAACAAAGTTATTGCTATTGTCAGGCTCAGTCTCATAGTAAATAGCTACTCTGTCAGTGGGATTCAAAGTCCGCTCTAATACCCGGAGTACCTTAGTGGGTACTGTAAATTGCACGTTTCGAGTGTTCAAAATATCGGAATCACTGCTTTCACTGAATCCTACAACCATTGCTATCCGATGTCCGTCTGTTGTCCAAACTCTCAATTGAGAAAGTCCCCTTTCTGCGTCGTGGCTTAGTTGAAAGTTAGCTCCAGTTAAGATACGTTTGGTTTCTTCAGAACTTACAGCAAATAAGCTGGCTTTGAGGACAGCAATTAACACGCTAGCAGGAATGGTCACAAGTTTTTGTTCAAGGCTCTTGATAGCAGGGAATTCGTCCGCAGTTAGCCCACGAATGACGTGCTTGCTCCTTGATGCAGTCAGAGTGGCACTGACTGATGGAACGTCACTTCCTTTGATAATTTCCCAAGAACTCTTTAAGGTAACGCGACTTTTCGGAAATTTTCCGAGAATGTCTGCGAGTATGGTTGCAGGGAGAGTGAGCTTTCCAGATTGATTGACATTAGCTTCAAAACTCGCTTGTATCCCAAATTCCAGGTTATAAGCAGTTAAATGCAATTGTCTAGTTGCGGCATCTGCTTCTATGAGAATATTGGATAAAATGACATGGTTGTTATTGCTATAAATGCTGCTTTTGAGAGTTTGGATGTAATCATTTAATTCTCTGGCATCACAGGCAAATTCAACGATTGAAGGGGAAGGGGAAGGAGAAGGCTCCGGCAATGTCTCATCGTTTGATTTAGCTCCTAAATCAGAAGCATCTGTGGCTGAAACTGGTGTATATTCTGTGGATTTTTCAGAGGGTTCTACTTGTTCTGAAAGTGCTGTTTCCGGTTCAGAAGTTGAAGAACCTTTTGTGATTTTTGTAACAGATTTTTCAGCCTTAGCGGAATTAGTCGCTGTTTCAGGAGAGCGTTTTTTCTTGGTTGCTCTCTGTACTACTTTTTGCTGAGGGGGTGTTTCTGTAAGTCTAGATTTTGCCATAATTAGTTGTGTGTCAGAAGTTCGATTTGCCGCTGCGGTAGCAGCACTCGCGAGCGGTGGCTGAAAAAAGAGAGTCGAAGTGTGGAAAGAGTGGAACCAATATGGTTGAGAGCAGGTGGATTATTGTAATTATTTTTTAACAATTAAAGGTAATAATCAACCTTTATTTTAGGATGATAAATTTGAGCTTGTTGATTAATAAAATCGTAATCTAAGTAGCAGTTTTTGGGAGTGCATCTTGTCGAAAAAAAGAGAGCGAAGCATTCCGGCATATAAGTTATTGGTGAACGTCTTATATTTACGGAGGTCATGCTTCGCCCTACTGATATATTATTCTAAGTGAGATGTCGCCTTTTTCACAAACCGATTAATTGCTATTTTCTCCCTACTTTCTACTGCCTATCATCAAAAGTTACTTGAACCAGATTTAGTTAAGTATCCTAATGCAAGTTGAACTCTGGATGAAATTGGAGGAACAAATAGTATCCGTTGGCGGCAGCGACTCGTTCCGACATACAAGAGGCGGTGGTATTCTTTAAGTTTCTGTTTGCTGCTCATTTCTTTTCCCACCAATAGCCGAGTCAAAATGTCATTAATGTCCAAACACACTTCATCAAAAGTGCTGCCTTGAGAATTGTGAATAGTCAGGGCAAAGCAATTGTCAATTTCGGCAAATATGTCGTCCTTAAACCAATAATACTTGCGCCATAAAAATCCGCTGCGCTTGGCACTCTTGAGTTTTTCCTTAAGTTCAGCCTGGTAGCGTTTATTTTCGGATTCATGCAGCACAAAGATTTGCCGAAATAAACCGTCATCGGTCACAATCTTTAAAAGCCATACTCGATAGCCGTAGTGTTGGCTCGTTTCAACTTCTTTAATGGTAAATTCAGTTGAAGTGGGCAAAATAACGGTCTTACCATCAGGGGCCATGACTGGTTTCTTAGTAATCAGCCTTTCTCCCGGTATGAATCTGGGGGCTGTTTGACCGTAAACTTGTTCTCGGAGGGCCTGATTGTAATAGTTGACTTGCTTGTTTGTCCAGCACAGAATCCGAAAGCAGTCAGGGTTGGAAGTGAATTCGCGCTTGATGGTTTTGAGGGCGTATTGCAGGAGTGTTTCTGGCTTAACTTTGAATGCACCGTTAGATTTGTTCCCTTGAGTGTAGGTAGAATGTGGCAAGAACATATCGGTTTTATTCTTGACACAAGAACGGCATTCGGTGATGAAGTCGAGGACGGGACTTTCTCCAGCTTGCCTGACAACTTCGGTTAGCATAGTTTTATTGGTAATGCTGAAGACAGGCGAGCGTTTTTCTCCGACGGGGTTAAGCTGAGCTGGGTCGCCCATGAGAATTAATTTGCGGTGGTTGAACAGGGTACGTTCAAATCTACGCTCAATCCAAGACCATAATTGAGTTCCAACCATCGAACATTCGTCAAGAAAAATGATATCGTAGAGGTGGAGGTAACAACAGCTTGTCTGTTCTAAGACTTTCTCTTGTTCTTTGCGAACTATGCCTAAGCCTAAAAGTTGGTGTATTGTCAGAAAGTCTACTCCGAAAATACCTTGAGAGGCTGCCATTTTTCTGAGAATACCGACGGCTTTGTTAGTAGGTGCAGTGAGGACAATGCGCTTGCTTTGAGCCAAGAGTTCTTTGATTAGAAGAAAAATAAGTGTGCTTTTTCCTGTGCCTGCATAACCGCAGAGCAAAAAGAATGACTCAGTGCTGCTTGCAAATGTTCTCAATTTGTCGAGTGTTTGCTGCTGTTGTGGTTTGAGAGTGAAGGGAATTTGTTTAAATTCCTGCGGTCGTTCTAGTAAGGTTTGAATCATTATTAGTGCTAGATAATAACTCTATCGCCTCCCTAATAAGCGTTAGCTTGAGTGCAAGACTGTTTCACGAAGCAGGTTAAATCAACAAAAAAAGGCGATAGCGCTCTGGTACACTAGAGGGCGATCGCTGATTTATTTGTTGATTAATAATATGAACAGTGGTTGTTGGTTTTTAAACAATAACAACTTTGGTCTTCTTAACTCGCTTGATATTAGCTGCTGTTCCTTTGCTTTGTCCGTCCCAGATGGCTAGTCCGTAATCACAATGCGAACACATTTGGATGTCGCGAGCGCTATAGTTTCCGGGAATGCCAATGGTGGGATAACCAAAAGTATTCCTAGGTTTGCCATTGCCGCTAAATAAGGCATAGTAAACCAAGACTTTCTGGTAATTCTTAGACTGCAAATACTGCTGAACTAAGCTATCAATACCAGAAGCATCACCGACTATAACTTCAAATCCTAGTTCAATGATGCGATTGAGAGATGCGATTGCTCCTAAAGGCAATTCATTAATGGAACGACTACCGGAAATCATTACTGTTTTGTTCATGCGATCCTGGAATTGTAGGGTCAAGGGTGAATTGAATAGCACTCAAACTCAAAGATTGTTCCTTGAGTTGATATTTACGACTAGAAAAAATCAACATTTTATGCCATTAGGCAATTTATATTTTGGATTAGTAACAGAGTTGTTTATCGCATTTACACTGTCATAAACTAGCCAATTATATTTGATTTCCCATTTATTCCATCATCTTGGCATCTTTTCTAAATCAAATTCAGCAACTTTTCGGAGAGTTTCTAAGCGCTTACTTAAAGTTTTATGCCGGGGACATTCTACAGCGTATTCGTATTTAGAGCCTGTATGTTGAATATCTGGAACTTGGCAATCAATTAAGTTGCTAAGGTAGCCGACTAGCTTTTTGACAGGTATTAGCCAAGCCTTAGCTAACGCTTTAGTACGGAACCCAATCCAAGCTCTAAAGTAGGAGCCGTCTTCGCTAATCTGATAAGCCACATTGGGGGATAATTTAACAATAGATTCGATACGAGCTATACCCAAACCTTTGAGTTCGGTCAAACTGTAATTTTGGATTTCTCCGCTGTTCCACTCGATTTGGAATGGACGTAGATTTTCAACGTTCAAGCGTTGGACTGTCCCCCTTTGTTGAACTCCTTCTCGGCATTTTAAAATGTAATCTCCCTCTTTAAATCCGTATAATCCTTGTTTCTTGGCTAGGTTTTCTAGGTGCTGCTTCCAAGTTTCTTCCCAAGCTATGTTAAATTCTAGAAGTTCGTAATTTTCTTCGCTCAATTGTCGAGCCAGTTTTTCTTTGAATTGCTGTTTTTGAATTGGCATAGCGAATTCTAAGAAGTTGTCGGGTATTTCGAGAGCTAAATACGTCTTAGCTCGGATTTTGAGGTCAGCAACAGACAAACTGCGAGCGACTTTTAACTGCTGAGGTGCAGGAATATCTATGGTACAACTTGTCGGGAAGCCTGGAAACAAGTTAATGGGAAAGAGATAAGATTGGTCGAGAGTCGAGATGAAAATGTGGTGTTCAGTCAGCGATTCTACTTGGAAAATAGTTGTGTTACTGAATTGTACCTGTTGCGAATTAGCAAGTACGATGGTTGTGCAAGCTGGAAGTTCTCCAGTAGTTTTTTGAGGAATAAACTGAGGCACAAGGGAGATTTTGAGGACACGAATTTCATCAAGTGTATAATTCCAAGAAAAGCTGTCTTCGCTGTTACTAGCATCCCAGGTAATTCTTACAGGTCGATCGGTTTGATTTAGAGAAGTGACAGTACCGTAATGCTTACCAGTTTTGATGATATCGCCTACTTTAAAGGGAAGTTGATCGGAAGGATGCGGAGTGAGAAAAGGGAAAATTACCGCTACCACTTCTTTAACTTCACTGGGGGGAGTGTTGTCAGATTTAGAGCAAATATTTGAGAGACCGATTAAAGCGGTGTTAGAGTCCATAACCTTTGAGAAGTTAATTTTTTTTCAACTTCTCCCGTTAGGGGGTATCTTCTCGAACAGAAGCCTAAAACTTTCTAGTTTTCGCTAGCATCTTTGGTGCATATAAAGCAAATTTAGGCTTTATTTAGGCTTTAAATTTGTTTAAGTCCCGCTAGATATATCGCCATGCTGTCAAGATCACGATATGGAAAACTAAGCGAGCAAAGATGCCCACTTCTGAAAAAATTGCTGCCGCCATAGAGACGATAGACCACTTGGTAGCTTGGCTACAAGATACCGGACTGAGTGCGTCCGCGATCGCCCAGTTTAAATTCAACTCGCTGGCCTCTATGTACCCAGAACTCAAAGGGGTAGCAGAGACGGCAAAACAACTGATTGGTGCAGCTTCCCCTTTGACAGAAGTTGGGATGACAGTAACGGAACTAGCAGCAATACTCACAGATAACTTAGAGTGCAAAATCAAGCCAGATTTAGTCAACAAAGCTCTAGTTTCATTGGGGTATCAAGAGCGTAATGAAGCCAAGCGAATTTGGATACTGACACAAGCCGGCTCAGCTCATGGTATTTCCTTGCTGGCTACTTCAACAACAAACAAATGGAGTGGTTCTCAAATAAAGTGGTATCGCTCTCTAATTCCCATCTTAGAAGAATACTTAACAAATACAGGAATTTTAGAGAATGGCAGCAGTAGCGATCTCACTGCAATACAAGATACAGAACACTCTGAAATTTCCGAAAAAAGCCTTGCATCAATTACTCAAAATGGTAACTCTCCTAGTATTGACTACTCTCAGGGCTGAAGCACCTGAGTTTCCCGCGTATCGTGAGGCTCTATGAAAAGAAAGCAACTTGGACAGTGCCTGAGCGAGTCAAGGTCTGGGAAATTAAAGTCAATCCTAGTCAGATTGAGCTGATTCAATCCTTTGCCGACGATGCCTACACAAAACGCTACAACTCAACACAGTATTAAACCAAAAAAAAATCTTAATAAAGTTAGCAAAATAAAGGGAAGGGGAAGGGGAGGGTAAAGGTGTATTGTTCAACCTTTACCCTCCCCTCTACTCTCTCAGATTTTTCAGATGGGTATGAGGGCTATGTCCTTGATTTTATCAAGCTTTTGACGGGGTTGTTATCCCGTTAGGTGTAGCTAACCAGGATTTGTATCAAGTACAACTAAACTTTATGAGAGATGAACAACTGATAAATTCTGAGCGCATAGAACCAGATTTAAGGTTAAGGAAAGTGGCAAAATTACGCAAGTCCTTTGTCAAACTGAGGCGGAATAGATAGTCAGTAACGATTGAGGCAATTGTTTGATTAATTGTGAGACTCTGAGCGTTAAGATTAGCCAACTCAGCACAAGATAAATGGGTATTTCCCAATTCTTCAGGTCGCAATTCTATCAAATTGGGGCATTGTAAAACAGGAGAGGGAAGCGCTCCCATAATGCCTGTTTTCTTGAACTTATCCAGGTGCGGAGTTAGCTCTTCAAGGCTATTATGGCTGCCCAGTAGAATTTGACCGCTATCAAAGTTATTGCCAGCATCAAGATACCAGATTCTCGGAATCTCAGCGTGGCGGTTATTCTCTAGCGTTTTGCCCAAGGAACGGCGAGCAGCACTATTGTCAACGCAGCCAATGATAATTACCAAATCATTCCAGTATGATTTTACCAATTTGGGGTCAAAATAGTCAGGAATTGCACTAATTTCTAGCCCCCAGGTAAGATTGTAACGCAAGGCAAGAGTAGTGGCTTTATTCAGTCCAAGTTCAGATTGACAAAATCTCTGCCTCCCCAAATTTTTCCCTTCCACAATATCGGGATCTACAAAGGTAATATTGACATTTTTCCCAACTTGTTTGAAAACGTAAGCTAATCGTGCTAAACTTTCAGCTACATAAGAGCCAGTGCCGCCACAGCCAACGAGCCATAAGTGAAGGTGAGAGTAATCTTTGAGAAGGAGAGGTGTGGAATTTGCGTACTCAAAGTCGAGGTTTAAGGGAGTTTTGGTAAGCATCAGTGATAAAATGTGGCTCTTCAAATACAGAATTAGCTTTAATTAAGCTATAGTGTCCGAAAATTCCGATTCTCACTAAAATCTCAGGAGTCAAGGTATTAACTTTACCCAAGACTGCATAGAGGCGAAAACCCCGCTCGTCAGCATCATCTGTGCTGCTAAAGAAAGCAGGCAATTCTGCGTGAGAGTGGCACTCAATTAAAGCAGTTGAGTAGGATGAATTGTCAAAAGGCTGGCAGCTCGTTCGTGTAGTCAATTGGACTGGAATTGTCAGTTGCCATTGATTACTACTGTCAAGGGATAGGTGAAATAAAATCTCTGTGAGATTGCCACTGCTATCTTTGGTGAATACAGCTTTTGTCAATATAGAAAGTAGCAGTTCTGATGGTACTAAACGAGTCTCAAGGTGCAAGTATGGTTCTATAGGTGGCAACCCTTTGATAGTATTGGGCGTTGAATTTGCAACAGGAATCATGGCCTCTAGTCCGGGGCGAACTGAACGCACAAACACGCCGTTAGAGGCTGTAACGTATTCGCAGAATACCCCAGTAGCAATGGGAGGCAAGGGAATAGAGGCATGAATGTGGTTAAAAAGTTTTAGCATTAACTTAAACTTTGTGTTGAACAATAAATATTGAGTGCAGTCCCTACATAGAAGTTTTGATTTAGGTAGGGTTAGCAATCAATAGGAGGTGTTGCACTAAAGAGTCAATTGAAGGACTGTACCTCACTTCAACTAAATCTTTAACAGGATAGGTACGCCTTTTTCTCAAGGCTAAACTTTTCAGATGTTCTCTGACATCTTGGGGAAACTTTCGGCTTTTTTGGCTGGATAAGTCAGCATTGAAAGGAGTGGTTATGAAGCTCTGCCAAGCAATATCAATGGTTTGAGTTGAAGCAACAGGTGGAGTATTTTTCCCCCAGCAAATTAAACCGTTTGGATGGATGTTTGGTAAAGGAGTGTGGTAAGCTTTCGACTCTGGGTTGAAAGTAGCAAAATCAGTTGCAAATACCCAATATTGAGTGTTTTGTCCTACAAATACCAAGGCAGTTAGTGGAATAGTAATGGGTTTACTCTCATCAAATTGGAGGTTATATTGGGCAGGAGATATGAATTTTACTACCCAATTTCCTTGAGAGTTAGTTCCCCACCTTATGACTCCTGGGGGCATCCAATCCGTATCAATCGGCTCGTGAGAAAATGCAGTTCTCAAACTGACAGAGGAGAGTAGTTTGTAGTGTTCCTTTGTTCCTTCTCGATAATGGAACAGATATTGTTCTTTGATGAACAGTAATTCAGCATCAATTTCTGCTAGCTGTCGGGGAGCTGTTTGCAGAATTTCACGAAAGACTTCTCCTGACAAATGTTGCATAATAACTTGAAATCGATAGAGGTTATGGAGCTAACCCGATAGGTAAGGTTAGCTCATGCTTGAAAATTAATATTCGTTCGACTGCATTAGGGTAGCAACTCTCCAAGTTTTGTCGGGGTCTTCTGGACATTGTGAACTAACTTCCTGATTTTCCAGCCATGCTTTCCTGTCAAAATAATCAATTTTGAAAAAATAGCTTTTACTGTCAAGTTGAATGCTAAGAAAATCTCGTTCTCCGTAGGGGTTGTTGCCAGCTTCAAAGGTGTTAAAATCTCTTAGTAATTGCAGTAACTTTTGTTGCTGTTCGGGAAGAAGAGCTTTTACAGCTTGAGTAATCCGAATTTCACCAATTTTGGTATCTCCTTGACGTAATTGGTCATTAAGACGTGCAATTCTTTCGGCTGTTGTTAGAGTTTCAGTCATAATTAAGGCCTCAATTTCCAACAACTACAACCGCACTAGCGGTTGCTGGTTCACTCGTAATTATTCGGATTCAGGGGTAATTCAAATTGACAAGGTGCTTTTGTTCCAGAGTTCAAGAATTTGCTGAAAATGTCGATGGCGGTCAGTAGCAAGCCAGTCAATGACCTGTTGAGCCTGGGTTATTAATTCTTTAGCACTTTGCCATTGTTCTGATAAAAATATCAAGTTTTCGACTGTCCATTCTCCAAATTGATACTCGTGTTGAGCGCAGCCGTCAAGCCAAATATTACCCGTTGAGTAATTGAGGAAACTCAGTACAATTGGCATCCCTTTTACGGGAAATTCAGCCAGAGAGCAAAACTGTTGGAATTGCTGATGATTGATCCTATCTGGTGGTAGAATCTGAGAAAATGAAACTTCAAATTCTTGTTCATACCAATCTTTCATCTCATTTTCAGTTAGCCAATTTAGTCCTTCAGAACTTAGAGACAGCAGGATTTGCCATTCAGGAGCTAAGGAATCAATATCTTCATAGCTCAACCAATCCAACCCCCAAGACTCAATCAGGAGTTGGTCGAGGCGTTCTTCTTGTGCTATTTCTAATTGCCAGGGGCTGATCGGGATAAGTTCTGTTTCGTCAAGAAGACGGAAGAATTCTAATTCGCGGGGGCTATGATTATCAGGAGTATCCGAGTAAATAGAACTGGTACTGGTAGCAAATTCAGTTGAAAAAAAGTGCTGGTAAAGATTGAGAAGTTGAGCGCTATTGAGCGTTTGTCTGAGAAATTCAATCGCTTCAAGTGGCTTAGTTACTGGGTAGGAGTGTCGCAAAGCGGCAATGGCTTGCGACACAGACAAAATAGTTGCAGGCATTAAAAATTAAGAGGAATTTGGAGACAAGCAATAGCTGGCGCAAGTTGGAGTTTTTTGAGAGTGTCTCTAAATCGCTGTAGTTCTTGCTCACCCAGAGCGATCGCGTCAGAGAGTTCTTGAGCCCGACTTGCCAAGGTTAGCGGAGTAACACAACCGCTGATAGAGTCGCATTGCAGAGCCCAAGTGAGTTGGACAGCTTGATTCGGTTCTTCCGGTGCTGCGACAAGTGAGGGGAGTGGGGAATGGGGAGTGAGCAGTACGCATAGTTCTTTTTTCCAATCTTCTTCTACACCCTTTGTCTTGGCTTGTTTGATGATTTTAATGGGTTGACCTGTTTTTCGTTCAATTGTAGCTTCGCTTAATTCAGGGAAGTAAGGAAGTAGGACTTCTAGCAATTTTTCATCATTTGCAGTAATTTCGTTGGGCAGTTCGATTTGCCTGCCTTCATATTCTATTAGACTCATTGTTACCTCTTTAAAACAGGGGGATTTGTACTCCAGCTTCACCTTTGTTGACGGGGTGGTTAGCAGGATTTTGAAGATTTGGTTTGGCTTTTTTCCGGGGTTGACCAACAGAAGAACGAATTTGAGCGCTCACTTTTCGGTTAGGTAGGTTAGAGGCTAACCGCTGGAGCAATTCTTGTAAATGGTTTGGCCAAGCTCCAATCGAGTTTTCTCTAACTTGTACTAATAGTGGTAAGTCGTCATGGCTCGTTGCTGTAATTTCTACGATTCGCCCTTCTGGATGCCCATCGTCTGGTCGCATAACAATGTGGATTTTGATTGTACAAAAATTGAATTCATAAGGTTCTGATTCTCCTTCATCAAGTAAGTCAGGACTCTGTGAAGTGTTCTCAGTTTTGTTGATGGTTTCACCCACTTTTTGAGTAGCTGAAAGTGGAATATCCTCTCCAGTTGGTTCGGAATTTGGTTCTATTTGGGTCATGGCTGGATTCGCAGTACAAGCAAGTGCAGCTTATTCTCAAAAATTGCCGCGATCGCGGCCTTGCTTTTAACGATCTATTTTTTGTAAAGTTTTAACGGTAAGCGTGTTTCCCAAGAAATTTCTTAATTAATTCCCATTAATTATCTGTCCGACAAGATGCGGTCGCACTTGTCTCTATTGATTCTTTGATTGTAATTGCTCAACCCCCTTGACAAGAAGACGAGATAGACATTAGATAAAGGAATGGAAAAACTACCCGGCTTAAAGCAACTATTGAACGAGGCAAAAGAAGCCTTGATAGTAGAGCTATGGCAAGAAATCCAAAAACTCAGCGCAACATTAGCCACCTACGAACCTTGCGCCAGAGCCATCTCCCAAAAAAACTCTTCAAAATTCCGAAGTATTGATAGAGAAGGAATATCTATTGCGCTCGCAAGCTATATTACTATTAGCCACATCTACGATTGCACAGCTATCAATCAGAGCATATTTACTTATGCAATTGTAACTATCCGTACAAATGCGCTCGCTCTAGAGCGTCAATCAATACTATGATAAAAAGTTGTAGTTAGTAGAGAATCAGTAAAATATATAAAAAATTCTCCCAGCTATCAGTAGGTTCTGTCGCTGGGAGAAATCGCTGGAAAGTCGGTTTATTCAACTAACGCAGGTATCTCGATTAATTCGATTTCAAACCTTCGCTGCATTCGCCGTTATTCTTTAGGCACAGTAGGCTTTGGTTGCATGTCAAAAATAATCACAAATGTGCGCGTTTTCACTAATCGCTGCAAAACCCGTAGATGATCATCTGCATCGTTTCTCTTACGAAATCGTGCCACAATAACACGCTGACAATTAGGAAGCAGGCTAATGATACACCACGGGTGCAATTTTTCAGAGTAGGTCATTTTAGTACCTCAGCAGTAAAAGTAACAGATTGTGCTCTTGTTTCATTGCTTGCCAAGACAGTAATTGAATAATCTTGTCAAAGACAGGTCACGGTGACATTGATATTTGACGAGGTTTGTGCTAAGACAAGCTCAAATTATCTTTTGATGCTGAAAAAGCTTGGTGTATGTATAGCAGCCACCAAAACTGTTGGAACAAGTCAGCAGTATATGATTGCGACAACGTATACAGTCGTTGCCCTGAACAGTCTTTCCGTTATACCCGCCACTATTAATCCAGGCTATTATCTTCACAATGCGGACACAGGAAAGCCACCAATGCCTCTGGGATTTCCTCAAAGTGTTCCAGCAGAAAATCCATTAAAGCCAAATGACGCAAATCGACAGCAGTAGGAAATCTGCGATTTTTCCCCTTTCTAAACCAACCCCGCACTGTAGAATCAGAACGAGAACAAATAAAAGCAATTTCCTCATAACTCACTCCCCACTTTGCATAAAACTGCCTCGGTGTCATTCCGAATTGGCATTGACTGTAAACTGCAATCAAATTGCGTTCTCTATCTGTCAAAGTCGGCTGCTTTTTTATCATCCTCAAACTTCTCCAAATCTTCCTCCCAGGCAGTATCAAACTGACACCACGTTGCACTTTTGGAATCAGGAGTAAGGCAAATTATGTAGCACCACATCCAACAGCATTGACACTGTTCGTAATTGTAAAATTTGCCGATAACCATTCCTCTGTCAGCTTCTTCGCTAACACCCGTCCAGCGCACCATCTCGCCGCACTTAAAGCGCGGGAGATGAATTTTGGCAAAGTTTACAGGAAATTCAATTGCAGGCGGCATATCATTCAAATGTTTTAGTGGCAGGCCCGAAATCAAATCTCGCTTTCCTTTTGAGATTGACATGAGTTCTCAACTGTGCATCGACTGCAACAGATTTGTTTTGATAGGTTTTTAGGCCAATTTCTTGATAAAGAAATTGCAGCGCGATATTTCCTTAAATCAATCAATTGGAATCTATATTTGACCGACTATTTCCCAATTTAAACTCTGGCTAGGTTATCAATTTTTTGAAATCCCGCCCAATCGCGTTGATATCAAATCCGGTTGCAGCAGACTGGTATAGTAAAGGTGTAGTTGCTTTCGTCAGCGAGGTGCGATGATCGACAAACGTCTCCAAATCGAACCACACCGGGAAGTAGAAGAACTATTGGAGAATATTGATGACTTGTTCTTCAGAATATAACCAGCCAGCAAAAAAGGTTGCAGGTAGAATCAAACAATAGTATAATTAGATTAGTTACTAATAATTTTCTGGGTGGCGCGGTGTTATGAACGCCCAAAAACCTGTTACCTTCAGAGACCTCATAGACGCGATCGCCACCTTGCCGATTATCAACTTTCCCGAGAATTCGAGTCAGTTGAATAGCAATAAGCGGGAAGTGAGTTGCAACAAGCGCCTCCGATTGTCCAGAAAGCGATTGAGCCGGATTTGGTTGGCCATCAAAGAATAGAAGCCAGTTAGCCTACTTGACGTAACCTCCCTTTCGTCCAATAATGAAGGAATTTACCCGTCAAGGATGCGCCGTGAAGGTTCAAGGGAATGGGCGCGCTAAGATTTTGACGCCTGCAGAAATTGACCGATTGTTTGACCGGGGTTTTATTACAGCAAGGGACAGGCTTTTGTTTGCTGTAACTTTTTACTGCGCTTGCCGGATTTCAGAGGCGTTAGCTTTAACAACTCACGACATTGTTGGGGGGTCAGTCACGTTGCGGAAAGCGACGACAAAGGGGAAATCAGCAACGCGAACGCTGCCGCTCCATCCTATGCTGGCTAAGTATTTAAAGGCTTACAATCCAGATGTGGGTTTTTTGTTTCCGGGGCGAGAGGGTACGAAGCCTTTGACACGCTCTTTTGCAGATTTGATTTTTAAAGAAGCTTGCAAGCGGGTAAGAATTAAGGGAGCTTCCACACATTCCATGAGGCGGACAGCACTCACGAACTTGAGCAATGCTGGGGTGCCACTGCGGGTAATTATGGAGATATCAGGTCACAAAAATTTGTCGAGCCTCCAGCGCTATTTGGAGGTACAGCCGGAACAGCTTGTCAAGGCAATTGGACTTTTGAAGTAAGGCGACAGAGCTCAATATTTTCCTGTCCTTCAATATTACCGGAGTTTATAGATATTCCGAAACCGACAGCATTCAGCATCAAACAGCAACTTAACCGTTCCCGTTCCGCTATTCCGTCCTTTCAATCCAATAATTTCAGCCGTTCCCCCATCAGGAGAATCCCGATTGTAATAATCGTCCCTGTAAACTCCAAGCACAACATCCGCATCCTGTTCAATTCCACCAGAACCACGCAAATCCGATAAACTCGGACGCTTGTTCGTGCGAGTCTCTACCCCCCGATTGAGCTGGGAAAGCAGCACAACCGGCGCGTCAACCTCGCGAGCTAAAATCTTCATCTGCCGCGTAATTTCGCTGATTTTATTGACAACATTTTCATCCGCTGAATTCACCATCAATTGCAGGTAATCAACAATTACCAAACCCAATGGGCCGCGCTCGCAAACAAACTCCCTAACTCTCGAACGAATCTCTAAGGGAGACGGTTCCAAACTTTCGTCTATCCAAAAATCAGCATCGCTAACTTTCCCCAAAGCCGAAGCTAGCACTTCGTACTTACCAGCTAGGTTAACTTGCCTGATATCTTTCACCGACACCCCACTCTCAAGTGCCATTAACCGCGCTGCTAAGTCCCGACCCGGCATTTCCATCGAAAACATCAAAACCCGACCGTTCCTGGGGAGGGAAGCAATGTTGTACCCAAGCGCGCAAGCCAAAGCTGTTTTGCCGCTGCCGGGGCGACCTCCTATGACAATCAATTCGCCTCGGTAAAATCCCCCTCCCAAGAGGTCGTCGAGGTCATAAAACCCCGTGCTGATTCCAGGACAGTAGTTAGCAGTCTCCAAGCGCTGTTCCTCAATTTCATCTAGATATCGCCAAAGTTCGTGGCAGTATTCCGAAAGAGGCCTCATAGCTTTTTGCCGCTCTTCTTTGTACTTATTGAGGGCAAAAATCTTTTCCTCGGCTTTATTTAGTATCGCATCCAATTCGGTGGAAGTCTCGTAGCCAAGCTGCACCAGGTCATTACCAATTTTGATGAGTTCGCGCCGGACAAACTTGTCCA
Organism: Microcoleus sp. OTE_8_concoct_300; assembly: GCF_031383065.1. NCBI lineage: Bacteria > Bacillati > Cyanobacteriota > Cyanophyceae > Oscillatoriales > Microcoleaceae > Microcoleus > Microcoleus sp. OTE_8_concoct_300. The sequence continues at coordinate 46,381 of NZ_JANMZH010000650.1, forward strand.
CGACTAGCAAGGCATATTGGTCGATGTTGACGGCCGAAACAGTTCGGTCTACCAGCATTACCAGTTTGGTTTGACCCCCTACTACTTCCAGCAGGTTGTGGTCGTCGAGGAAAGTGGTGACGTTCATCAAGTCTGTGGGCTGCTCTTTAGAGTGCAGCGCTAAAGCGGCCCGATAAATGTGTTGGTGGACTGTAATTGCCAATGCTTCGGGACGCAGAATATTTGCGACTCGTTTAATGGCGATTGGGTCAATCAGAATTCCGCCTAAAATTGCTTCCTCTGCATCAATGTTGCTCGGCATAATTTTGTCAACTAAACTGACTGTCATGTCTGGTCTTCTCCTTTGATATTGTTGTTAATTGAACTGTTTTAAAAATTGTCTAAGGATGGGAAGTTGTCTACATGGGTTAAATAATCACTGTTTTCACAGCTAGGCCTCATAGCTAAGTAGTAGACAATTTGTTCAAAATTTGTTTTAGTTGCTGAGGAAATCGATGCATCCACTGCAAGTAAATTTGCTGCTGAATACCTAGCGCTGCAAAAGCTTCTTTGCCTAGTTGCTGGAACTGTTCGCATAACGTTCGATGAGTTTCTAATGGCATATAATGAGGGTCTACATAATCCTCAGTTATTCTTGTTGTCTGTGCAGAAGGAGAATCTTTGGGAGTTGGAGAAGATCCTGTTGAAGCTGGAGACGAAACAACATTTGTTGGGTTTGAGTTTTGAAAACCGTTAGTTTTTTCCCACCAGCGACCGCGCAAACAATCAACGATCCACCCTGAAGGGTTGGATATTTGCTTTGTTTGGCTTCGAACTTGCAGCAGGTTTATGGCGGCTTGGATTTCGTTTAAGCTGTGCTGGAGTACACAAATTTTTAATTCAGAATTCATGCCTCCTGTGGCTCGCGTAACGGCTTCGACAATTTCAGCTGCATCGGGATTGGCAATTGCAACCGCTTCGATAATCTCAATTGCATCAGGATTAGTAATTGGAACGGCTTTGACAAGCTCAGTCGCATCGGAATTGGCAATTGCAATTAGTTCGACAGTTTCACTCACCTCGGGGTTGGCAATTGCAATTGGTTCGACAGTTTCAGTGGCATCGGGGTTGGCAGCTGCAACCGCTTCGATAATCTCAGTCGCATCAGGATTAGTAATTGGAACGGCTTTGACAGTTTCAGTGGCATCGGGGTTGGCAATTGCAACCGCTTCGACAATTTCAGGAAGTTGGGGAGTAACGGGCGAAGATATTTCAGGGCTTAACGGAACAGCTTTATTGGTAGGTATTGGTGATTTGGCGGCAGAGATTGTTGGATTGTCGAGGCTGTTAAGTTCTGTCAGCAGTTTTTCCGGGGGTTTAGAGGTCAAACCTATTTGTTCTGAAGTGCAAGGCATTGCCACATCGACTGCCTGACTGTTATCTGAATTAATTCTCAGACATTCAGCGGTTGGGGCGGAACATTTATTTTCACTAGGGGTTTTTAGTTCTTGTTCTGAATTTTTATTTAATTCAGTGCTTTTAGATTTGATCCCAGTTACAAGCTGTGGTTTTTTATCTGGTGATGTTAAATTTTCTTCCTCTTTAGAAAAATTAAAAAAAACAGCAGCAACATTTTCAGTGCTTTGCTGTCCTTTTTTATCCTCTGTAAAGAGTACGGCACCATCAGGGTTTGAACCCCCTGTTTGCTCAATTTTTGGCTGGTTCAGTCGATTTTTTGACGGATTGCTCAGTTTTTGGAATTTTGAATTGGTGTGAGTGAAGGGGCGAACGTCGCCCAGGTGCTGCACTGCTATGCGAAAAATGCCACACCCGTAGTTTTTGAGGATTTTAACCAAGCCTAGTTTTTCGAGCTGTCTGAGGGCTGCCCGCCTGGTGTTGGGGCTGTAGGGCTTGCCGTTTCGGACTCTTGTGGCTCGTTTTTCGCCCAAGGGGATGCAATGGATGTCGATTTCCTCTGGTTTGCCACCGATGCAGGTTCTGTACAGGTAGAGGGCGAGTTTGACGGCGCTGGGGGTAGCGCCTTCTAGTATGTCGGCTAGGGCTTCATAAATTGCGGCGTGTCGGGCGAATGGCGGTTTGTGCCAGGTAGTTGTATCTGCAACCATTTTTTGTTCCGGGGTAAAAATGAGCGTAAATGTCCCTTCATGCGACTGTGACAGCCGCAAGGTTTGCCAGAGCGGTTGTTGTGAATTTGACCGCGGGCTATTGAGCGCGAATGCAGCGCTCGCTGCACTCAACAGGATTTCGGGTTGGCTTCAACAACCAGGTGTGGTAGTTGCGCCGGAACTCGATTCATAGCGCCGTCGCTTGAACTATCGGCAAACTTTAGCGAAGCGGTTTTAAGGTCTTGTACTTTTGCGATCGCTTTTTTGTAGCGATGCAGTTGTCCTAAATCCAGCAGTGTTGAGACTGACCGCCCTGCTAAAAGATGAGAAAGGGTGCGCGACTATTTTTTCAATCCTGCCAGACCAGCCGATACGGGATTTGGTGGCGAATCAGTCTAATAAGACTGATCAGAGTTGTTCTAAAGGCTGAAAACTTTACGTAGCAAGAGTTTCAAAAATGGCTTGTCGCGGCATTCTAGAGGTTTTGTCGCGGCATTCTAGAGGTTTTGTTCTAAAGGTCAAACTTATATGGGGTATGGATTTGAGAGCGATTTTAAATACCTATTTTTTTTAGAACAAGTTTCAGAACAGTCGGAGCATCTTTTGCCGAAAAAAAAAACCAGCCGGGAAAGGGTTGGTTTGTAGCGTCGCTTTGGTGAGAGCAGGTTGGATGAAGCCTATCTTAAATGTCGCAAGAGGACTCTGGTTACAGTAGGGGACTTAGACAAAACTTAGCTTAAAAATAGGCTCAAACCCAGTTTTGAAGAGGGTTAGAGGTTGATGTGTCTTTTTTTTTGCTGCGACTGGGTTTGAGCCTCAGATCCGCCAGTCAAGCTAAATCCCTTTCTCACAGAGGATTACAGGTCGATTTAAGCCCTGAATTGGTCTTAGTCCCGCGGGACTAACGCCAAGCATCATTAGGATAGGGGCAACCCCCCGTGGTTGCCCCTACAAAACATCGTATATTGAGGCTGTGCGTCCAGGATTAAGTAGTCAATGTGAAATGCTTAACAGATGCCAGATTTGAGATTCGAGTTCTGGTGCAGGGATTCGCTCCCCACGTTCCAACATGGATACATAACGCTGCGACACCCCTAGCCAGCCAGCCAATTGTGCTTGACTCCAACCTTTGGCTGTTCTTGCTTCTTTTATCTCATTGCTTGTCAGTTTAGGTTTGAGAGCTTGTTTCAGGCGGGGTTGAACCTGTTTGAGTTCAGCTTTGGTTGCCAGGAGTTGGGGGATAGGTGCTGGCGGATGGATGGTAATTAGGGCTGCCAATAGCGTGTCAAAGTATCCTCGTTTTTTTCGATACTTGCTACCGGGTCTCAGCCATTCTGGGTAGGTCTCTTGGTCAAACTCGATTTGAAACGCTCGCTGGAGTTTCAACAGCACTTCCAGGGTGTGATTCCAGCTATTCATCAGCGTGTAAGCTTTTCTACGGTCAGACCGGGCTATATCGATTACCGTTTGGCATAGGAGCGCTTTTAGAAGGGTTTCCACTTTGTAACAGCCACTGGTGTGAAATCGGCTTTCCATCGTCAGATGAAGTGCTAAGCGCAAAGCCAGTTCATCATGGTAGGCATCGATTTTGAGAATCTCCTGAGCTAAATAGCCAAACTGATACAAGGCTTCTTTGGCGAAGTAACCTGCTTTGTTCAAGAAGGCATGAGTCCAGAGCCCCGGTTGGACTGTGATGTAGACTTCATCAGGCTGCTCTATTTTGCCCTCCAGATTCTGCTGACCTGTTAACTGAATTTGAATATTCCACATTCGCGAGGTGTCAACGCTGGCTCTAATTCCACCTTTTTTGTGTTTGCCTTCAACCCATGTGGCTTTGATTGCTAGGCAACCTAGAGCATATGCAGTTTTAGCTAGTTCATTCAGTTTTTTAGACGCGGGCAAGTCTGTGCGTTTGTCCCAGCCCATTTCCTTGATTAAGTCACTGCCTTCGAGAGTGAATAAGCTTTCCCACGGCTCTTCTTGTCTCATAATATGAGCGGCAAAAATCAGGTGTAACTTGGCAGCGGTCAGCCCAAACTTGTCAATAATTTGCATGGCCTCGTCTAAGGGCAGCAGCGTGATGTCGTCGGGGTTGGCGATGTAGTGCTCGATGATGTTGTTGGGGTTGCCCTTGGCTCGGTGTTGGTAGTAGCCGACACCTGAAGGGTATTGCTGCCACAAGTCTGTTCTCAGTTGTGCGTGGAGGCTGGATACCATAGGAGGGGGTGTCGCAACAGGGGCGATCGGTCTACTCTGGTACAGACGAGGTTCTGTAATGGGTTTGTCTGGGCTATCTCTAACTTCAGCCAGACTTTCTGAGCTGGTGCTGTCACTCATAGTTTTAGTCAATAGTTAGAACCTAGCATTTTACTCACTGAATTTTTCACAAATTCGATAATTTTAAGTCGGCATAATGTCGTCAAGTTGCAATTGTAAATTGGGAAATAGGTAAGAATAAATCGGCTCTCCCAAGCGATATTGTTGCTGCTGGTAAACTCCATCAACCAACTGGCAGACGGTGAAAGTAGGTTGCTTGGGAGAGCCGATAAATTGCAAACCCCCCAAGCCTCGAAAGTCCACAATCCAATATTCTGCAATCTTCAAAAAAGCGTATTCTTCCACTTTTCTTGCATAATCATCTTGCCAATTAGTGCTGACCACTTCGGCAACAAGCTTAATTGTACTATCTTTACAAATCACTGGTTCTTTTTGCCAAAGGGGTTCACTACTAAGTTCTGCTTTATCTAAAACAACTACATCAGGACGCAGCGCTGTGGCCTCAGCGTATAGGGGTTTTATTAAACAAGTTTTTGGAACCAACCAATTGAAATTACCACGAAAAATTTCTACGTAAATTCTACCAGCAATACTACCTGCAACCGCTTCGTGAGGACCAGTAGGTTCCATGTCTCTGAGTTCTCCATCAATGAGTTCATATCGTGTATTATCTCCATATTGGGCGATAAACTCCTCAAAGCTAAGTAGTTTGGATGGGGTGTATGTCATAGGTTATTTTTTAATGGGAGGTAGCTTAATTAGAAGTTTTGTGGGGTAGGGAGTAGCGATCTGTTAAGTTTATTATACTCGTTCGATTGCATGACCGCCTTCGAGCTTGTCAAACTAATGGAGGCGGATTGCGATTCGCTCAATATTCCATATCTCTTAACGCCTTCCTCACTATTATTCCACTTTTAGTATAAGAGAGCTCGGATGAGTGGTACGAATACTCTTCGTCAAGCTTTAAGATTGATGGCTAACCAACTTGAAAATATCATTGAGTTGCTTTTCGGTTTTTCTAACCGAGATCAACCAGTTAAATCCTTCACGTAGCATCAACAAATAGCCCAATCAGCTTAGTTTATTTTTTCGACAATTAATCCACCCTGCCATCCCTCAAAGAATATGCCTGGAAAAATCCTCAAGCTACACCCCCAATTACAGCAGGCAACAATTTTGATCGGCTTTTAGATAAAATCAAAACTAGAACTGCCCTTTATCTCGGCAAGCGTTCTATCTTTAGTTTGCAAGCTTTTTTAGATGGTTACACTTTAGCCTGTCGCCAACTCGGAATTCCTGTTACTGAACAGGAACAAGAATTTGCAGAATTTCAAGACTGGATTGAAAAACAATTTAACCAGCCATCTACCCAGTCTTGGGCGCGAATAATCCTTTTTTATTCAGAAGATGAATCCCAAGCGCTTGATACATTTTTTGAGCCATTTGAAGATTTTTTACACGGAACTTCCCCCGCCTGCTCGCTATCGTTCCGGTTCAAACTAATACGGGGTCAGACTTTCCCGGTTTGGGAAAATCTTTTACATGACTACAAGTTTTGGAAACCCTTATGTAGCGGGGTTTGTTCTCCATTCCACTATCTCACAAGAGGTAGTAGGCAAAGATTAAGAAAATCTTAAATACATGACAGCAGGCGTCTAACGCTCAAATCGCCCAAACATATATCCCAAAAGAAATACAGCCTCCCGAACGCCCCCAAAGCGGGGAAGTTCCGTTTACAGCGCGAATCCTCGCTTGATGCCGACACAATCTCTCGCCACCAGCCGCCCCGAAAATGGTAATAAAAAGCAGCTAAATTCAATGCTTGAAAACTTATCCGAAGAAGCGCTTGCCCAACTTCGTGAATTTGCCGAATCTTTGCACCAACAAGAAAAAAGCTCAGTATAGAACCGCTTTGATATCTCTTAGCAGTTGATATCTCTTAGCAGTCGATCGCTAAAATATATCAAATGGATTCTCTAAGCAAAACGGCTCTCCTGAGTTTATGGTGTAAAATAGATCAACCAATACAGTTATAGTGATGAGCTTTCATTTAGACTATCTATTAGACTTGCCTGGAGTTAAGGTTGAAACTTGCACTCAAATTGAAGGAAAAATTTACTTTCGTTTGAGTGATGAAAGCATCAGGAATAGTTTGTCCTCACTGTGATAATTATACAGAAGAACTCCATCAGAATCGACCTATATTAGCCAGAGATTTGTCAGTTTTCGGTCGTTCTGTGTATTTACAAGTACCTCGTCGGCAGTTTTACTGCGCTAGCTGTCAACGTTACGTTACAGAAAAATTAGATTTTTTGGACCAAAAAAGACGGCATACTCAACGATACGAAGAAAATATTTATGCGCGTGTTCAACACTCAAGCATGGAACAAATAGGGCGAGAAGAAGGATTGAGTTATGACGAAATTAAAGGTATTTTTACTCATGTGAATTCCTGTAAAAAAAAAGCTGTTGGGAGTCAGTTAAACGAGTGAGTATAGATGAGATAAGTATGAGAAAAGGAAAAGGAAGTTTGGTAACTGTTGTCAGTGACATTGAGGAGGGTAATTTGATTGAAATGATTGACTCTCACCGTCAACCCGACATAATTGAAGCCCTTATAAAACAACCGTTTGAGGTTCGAGAACAAGTTGAGGAAGTGAGTATCGATATGTGGGGAGGATTTCCAAAAGTTATAGAACAAGTATTCCCCAACGCCAAAATTGTCATCGACCGTTTTCACGTGATGAAAGCGGTTAATAAAGACTTGAATAAGTTGCGCCGAGCAGTAGGAATTACAGATAGAGGCAGCAAATACTTATTGTTGAGTAATCGAAGCAACCTTAATGTCGAGCAAATTCAAAGGTTGGCAATCACCTTGGAAAAATCAGAATGCTTAAGAATTGCCTATGAGATGAAAGAAGAGTTTCGAGAAATATACGAAACCCATATGACAGTCAAAATAGCACGGGAAAAGTTTAAGACATGGCTGAATTATGCGTCGCTCTTTTTTAAAGAATCAGCTTCGACAATTGTTAATCATTTTGAAGGAATTTGTAACTACTTTCTTAATCGTACAACAAGTGGAGTTATGTCAGGGATAAATAATCGAATTAAGTTAATTATGCGACAAGGATATGGCTTTTCAAACTTTGATAATTTTCGAGAACGCGTATTAGCTTGCTTCTCTAATTAGATAAAAATATCACCGTAAGTTCCGGAGAGCCAGCAAAACATAAACCGAATCGTTTCATCTACCCCTATTTACTGACTATTGCCCTTATCTGCGTAGATTTTTACAAGCAGCGCTACACTTTCTCTTTGATACTCCGTTAACCTAAGCTGGGTGGTCGCCCACCCGACTACGCTTCTGAACCGAACGTGATAGTTTCCGATCATCCGTGAGCATTTTGTTTCAAGACCGCCTCAATGAACGCTAGCTTTTGGCGCAAAACGTCCTGCAATTCCACCAGTTGGTCAACTTCAGCTTGCTCCAACATTTCTGGCGACAGCTTTTTCAAGTTCCCAGTTGCTAGCTTGACCTGCTTGAATTGGGGGACTGCCCCTGGGGAATTAGCGAGAGTAGAACTGATAATGGACTGTACCAATCTACGAGTTTGAACTGCCGACAATTTCTCGGCGATAACTTGGGTAGTCGCGTTAACTCTAATGGACTGCGCCTCTTCCTCAGACAATCCCAAATTTTTAGCAGAGAGTTTAGAAAGAGCCGTTGCATGAACCCCTTTAAGTCCTAATTTCCTAATAGCAGTCTTAAGGTCAGCAGCTAAAGACAGCATCGGGAAAATGTTGGCATCGATGGAAGCCGGATTGAGCTGCAAATCCAACAATCTCCCCAATACCGCCAGCTCTTTTTCATCTAAACCTAAAGCTGTTAAACCCTGCTGCTGCTTGTCAGGCATCGCCGTCACCAACTCGGAAACTGAGTTCATGCGCTTTTGCGCGTTCAACCGCCGCACAGCTGTAGAGAGAGTGCGAGGGATAGTTACAGCTTCCAAACCCGTATTGCTGGACAACTCCCGCACAATAGCCTCCGCTTTGTCGAGAGGATTGAGGTCTTCACGGTGCAGGGAGGTCAACAGCGCTTTGCGGTGCAAAGATGCAGGCTCTGGAATGATGACAGCTTGCAAAGTTTGCCAGCCCATAGTTTTAGCGCTGCGCCAGCGTCGCTCTCCGTCGAATATCACGAGTTCTCCCCGTTGAATCAAGATAATGGGTTGCAGTTGTCCGTCACTAGCGAGGGAGCGGGACATGGACTCGATACTTTCCGGCAAAAATGTCTGTCTGGGTTGTTCAGGATTAGGCTGAATTTGGTCTAGTGAAATGGAGAGGATACCGCTGGCGGATTCTAGTTGTTCTCGCAGTGCAGTCAATTGAGATTCCAATTCCGTTGAACCCGATTTTCGCAGTTCTTCAATTTCTGCTTTGAGTTCCTGAATCTCGGATTCAGCTTCTGAGAGGTGCATTGACTGCTTGGCGGATGAAAAATAATTTCCCAAGTCGGGAGCTTTACGGGTGGCCATAGCGATTTTAGATTTTAAATTGGGGATTGGAAGAAGTCAGTTCATGGCTATAAGCCAAAAACGAAGGATTCGTTTTCGCCGGCGCAAGTTGTGACTGTGAATCAAACACTATTTCTTTTTTTTTCCTTTTTTGGCAATAGCCGGAGCAACTCCATTTCCCATTAAAGTAGCCAGGTGCTTAACAATTTCTTTGAAGTCGCCTAAAGCTGGGTGAAGGGGGCGATAAAGGTGTAATGGCAATCCTTGACCGCTGGCATTGACAAATTCTGCACTGTCCCGAATTGGTGGAAAAACGCGGATATTCATCTGCTCTAGCTGGGCTGGCAATGACTCTAAAAGTTGTCGGTGGACGGCTCGTTTCGTATCGTATTGGTTGGGTACAAACCCTAAGATTTCTGGTTGCGGCTTGAGGCGTAATTGTTTGCAATGGTGGTAGTACCACTCCAGCAGGTGAGCTGCTCCTTGAATTGATTTTGGTTCGAGCTGTACGGGCACTATTATATGAGTGCAAGCAGTTAGTGCCATCAAGGGCAAGGGGCCGAGGGTAGCGGGGCAGTCGAAGATAATTAGGTCGTGATCCATTGGATAGTCGCTCAGGCAATCGCCTAGAAGATAAGCGCCACGCTTGTGCAGAACTAACTCGTCTGCTGTTTGCGTCAGCGTCATTCCGCCTTGACAAACGGTTACATTATTGGTGTGGGGACTCCAGCTAGGAGTAAGAGGCCAAGAGCCATTGAAGCTTTCTCGCATTATGGCGGACAGTGTGTGTTCTGGCTCTGGCGGATTTAGACCGCAAAAAAGGGTCAGGGAGCCTTGGGGGTCGAGATCCATAATGGCTACTTTCAAACCCCTTAACCCCAGTTCGTAGGCGAGGTGAACTGAAAGTGTGGTTTTGCCAGTGCCGCCAGCATTGCTGATGACTGCTAGTCGAATTTGCATGGTTTTGAATTAAGTAGATGATTTAAGTATGATATATCGAGAGTAGGCATCAGATATCGATATATGAGAGCATCACGGTAAACCACTGTTGGGTTCCACGTTGAAACAGCAAGTTAATATTTAGTCGGTCGAGCAGAATCTCGTCAAGTTTAGTACCAGACAAGACAGTTTAAAAGGATGTTCGTTCGATCGCTCGATGGAAACCGAACGACCTATATCAATATCTGAGCTACGTTATAACCGCCGAGTTAACTTTGAAAACCATCTTGGGATGATGATCGTACAATCTACCGAAATGCAATCAAACTTCATATATCAATATCTGAGCTAAGCGAGCGCGATCCAACTTTCTGGGAAGAGGACTAACTAAATCAAACATTACTTAGACATCGCCGGACAATCTGATATAATAAAACAAGAGTTGAGGAAAACACTCTTGTCAGGTACGTCCCATCCTCATAATCGTCGTCCATCCTTGGAGTCAACGAAAGAACTCTCCGACGTTGGGAAGAAGCAGGAAAAATCCAAAAGATTCTTACCTTATTGGAACGAGTCTTCTCATGAGATGTCCGAATGGTTGTCATTCCCCACAAAGAGCGAGTGGCAAGATTCGGCTTTGACGAATTCAAATGGCTTTGCGAGCAAAACCGGTGTAAACTCGTGGTACCGGGCGAAACAAACCTTAGTCCAGAACAAGAAATGGTTGAAGACGTGCTTACAGTCCTCCACTGCTTTAGTAGTAGATTGTACTCCCGGCGAAAGTATAAATCTCAAATCAAAGAAGCTCAGGATTTACCCCAGTCAGGAATTAAATAAAATTTGGCGTAAATGGCTAGCAGCCTGTCGTTATTGTTTTAACCAAGCAATAGCAATGCAGCGAAAAAAGCGCTTAAGCAAGCAGGAATTACGAAACTCAGTAATGCGAGGTGATTTACCAGAATGGGTAAAAGAAACGCCTTGTCATATCAGGCAGAATGCTATTTTTGATGCTCACAGAGCTTTCAAAGCCAGTAAAGACGCCAAGTTTCGTAGCATCAGAGATTACTCTCAAGCCATCAAATTTAACAATACAAATTTCACCAAAGGCACTTGGTATTCTTCCTTAACAAAAGGATTAACCTTCAAAGCTTCTGAGGTGATTCCTGAGTGCAGTCAAGGTACTCACTTATTGTACTGCAAGGGTCGTTGGTTTGCGGTGTTCCCAGTGCCAGTTACTGTGCAGCCTACCTTAGCAACGGGAATTATTGCATTAGATCCTGGCGTGAGGACATTTATGACCGGATTTGATGGCAATAAATTTATTGAGTTTGGAGGCGGTGACATGGGACGAATCGCTCGTCTATGTCAACACTTAGATAACTTAATGAGCCGAATATCTCAAGCCACCAAACAGCGCAGAAAACGCATGAGGCAAGCGGCTCATCGCATGAGAATACGCATTCGTAATTTAGTAGACGAATGCCAAAAACAAACCGCTTGCTATTTAACTAGCAACTATCGGGTCATATTTCTTCCTACTTTTGAGTCTTCCCAAATGGTAGCCAAGGCACGAAGAAAGATTCGTTCAAAAACTGCTAGAGCAATGTTGACTTGGGCACATTACAGATTCAAGCAAACCATCAAACATCAAGCAAACATCAGAAACGCCAGCGTGATTGATGTCACTGAAGAATACACATCTAAAACTTGTACCCATTGCGGTCATGTACATCAAAAGTTAGGTGGTTCTAAAGTCTTTACTTGTCCAGAATGTGGCTACTCAATCCCACGGGATTATAATGGTGCTTTTGGTATTTTACTGAAAGCTTTGCGGGATACCGCCTCTATCTCCTATGCAGGCGATAGTGCTATCGTTACTTTGTCCGGTAATAGCCGGGTAAGTGTCGCGTAAATGTATCAGATGCTAGCAGATGCCAGAACCGTTTCGTAGTGGGCAAACAGCAATTGGTTTGAAAGCTTTACCGAAAAACAGGAGTGCGAGCCGGAGTTCTCTTTCGCGAGATAGAAATGCAAGCGAGCAGGATGCTTGCACTCCTAAAAAACGTTCTCACCAAAAAACGAGCGGGAAGCCAATGGCTTCAGACATCGGGAGGAACGCGGCTGCGACGACCGTCGCCTTGAATTTCCCGGAATTTGAGTCATTTGTGTTTTAAAATCAAACAGATCACCTTGTGATATTTTCGCTTATCATGGAACAAGTTCTGACGAGAGTTTGCAAGCTCCAACCGACACCTGAGCAAGCTTCTAAAATAGATGCTCTACTGAAGGCGTTTGCGGATGCTTGTAACGCCGGCCAATCAAACGGTAAAATCTGGAATAACCAGCAAAACCACGATTCAGAACTTGGTTTATCAACAGTTACGAAAACAGTTTGGATTAAGCGCCAATCAAGCAGTTAGAGTTTGTGCTCGTGTTGGTGCTAACCGCAAAACTCAAGGGCAAGTCTGTCAAGGCGTTTGCTGCTACCAGCGCCGACTACGATGCTCGAATCTTTGCTTCCAGAGAGAAGGATTGGAAAGTCAGCCTGACATTACTGGATGGACGCGAACATATTCAGTTGAAGCCAGGTAACTACCATAGAGGCAAGCTCAAGAGCAGAGTACCGAATAGCGCTCAACTGTGCCAACACCGTGACGGGCAATACTACATCCACATTCAACTCAAAAATGAAGGGCCAGATCCTATCCCTTCAGAGCGAGTCATCGGAGTGGATTTTGAGCGACGGGATATTGCAGTAACTAGCATCGGGGATAAATGGGACGGTAAACAGATTCAAGACGTTAGAGATAAATTTGCCAAAGTTAGAACGGCGGAGTGAAAGGTGGAACTATGTCTTATAGCGAATTTTCCCTAGATGATATTAAAAATAAACTCGGATTGACAATTCGAGAAGTCTCTGAAGTTATTACGGCTGTAGAACCGATCGAACCCAGTCAGCTTTTAAAGGAAACCTTAGCAGAAAATATTCCCTTAGCCTTGGGAATCGACACGGAAAAAGCGCGCTCTGAGATGATTGTCGCTCCGGTATTGATTGAACTCCGCAGGCGCTGCGATCGTCAAATCAGCCTCTTTTCCGGTACGGAATTCAATATCGATCGAGTCAAAGGACTCAACGGTGTCTGTGACTTTATGATTAGCCATTCACCAGAACAATTATCTTTAAACGCCCCTGTGTTTACACTTGTCGAAGCCAAGAATGACAATATCAAATCTGGAATTGCCCAGTGCATTGCTGAAATGTTGGCAGCCCAGATGTTTAATCTTCAAAAAAACAACAGTATTTCTTGTGTTTATGGTGCCGTTACAACCGGCAGTATTTGGAAGTTTATGAAACTCGAAAAAAGTACGGTTTATATTGAAACAACAGAGCATTTTATTGAAAATATTCAACTAATTCTAGGTATTTTAATGCAAATTGTTCAGTTGACTCGCCCAACCCTTCCGTGTTTATGAACTCCTGAAATTTTACAGTCTATGACTTCCTGATTTTGATAAAATAAAAGTCTGGGAAACCACACTAAATTCCAGTGGTTCGTGCAGCCGGAATGTTCCGAGTGTTGGGATTTTGATTGTATTCCCAGCATCGAGTAAAACTTTTCCGTTTATCGCACAAGCGACGCTCTGTTGAACGGTTGACTGGCTTCAGTTTTCTTCATGCTCTCTGACTGAAATGGACTGCCGAAATTCATATATCGATATCTGAGGTACTGGTTCTAAACAGGGAGGTGGATTAAATAAAAAATTCTCTGGACAATACCGGATAATACCTCAGTTAACTTTGAGAACTGTCTTGGGATTTGGCGCTCGTACAATCGGCCGAAATGCACTTCTGACTCAAATCGCTGATAATATCTAAGCTCATATTGTCAACTAATTTAGTCAGAGCCAGAGCAATTTGCTTCTGCGACAGCGGAATTCGCTCAATCAACAGCCTTACCGCTTGCTCGTCTCCACAAGCGGCTGCTTTATAAAGCTTCTCAATCAACTCCCTCGGCAACACAGATAGCGACTCAGAAGTCAGTTGCACAACAGGCTCATCCTGTTCGGACTTCCTCGGTGACTCCTCTTGATAGATATAGCGAACTCCCAAATGAAGCGCCATCTTCTCAAAAATTACTGTTTCTCGGAACGGTTTGGCAACAAAATCATCAAAGCCATTCGACAAGGCAAGTTCCTGGGTTTTAACAAAAGCATTAGCGCTCAAAGCAATAATTTTAGTATTAGAACCGTCAGGCAAAGCTCTAATTTTTTGAGCAGCTTGAAAACCGTCTAAAACAGGCATCCTCAAATCCATCCAAATTAAATCCGGCTTGTACTTTCGCCACAACTTAACCGCCTCAATTCCGTTATCCGCGAACCACACAACAAAACCAGCCGACTTCAATATCTGAGTTAGCAGCAACCGATTTGCCGACTCATCGTCCGCTACCAAAATGCGATATATTTGTTGGTTCGATGCCAACCCCTTCACTCGTTTTTGCGGCTGTCTGTCATAAATTTCGCTCTCAGTTGCATGACTGACTTTAATGTAAAAACTAAAAACCGTTCCTTTCCCCACAGAACTTTTGACCTTAATCTCGCCACCCATCAGCTTCACAAAAGAGTTACTGATTGGCAATCCCAAACCCGTTCCCGTTTGCGATTTTCTGCCAGCATCCGCTTGCACGAACGGCTTAAACAAACGGCTAACCTCATCAGGCGCAATGCCTGGGCCTGTATCCTTCACAGAGAATTGGAGAAAGAATTTGGGTAAAGGTTTTTTAGCCATAGACTGAAGGCATTTTACAGTCAGCTTCACCCTACCCGCCTCAGTAAATTTAACAGCATTACCCAACAGATTAATCAAAACTTGACGCAGCTTGCTTTCATCAGTTCGGACGTATTGCGGTACATCTTTCCGGAGTTCAAAAACAAGTTGCAATCCCGACGATTGAGTTTTGAGTTGGAACATCCGTTCTATGTCCGAGAGCAAACTGTACAAGTCAACAGCAGTTTCTTCGAGGGTAATTTGACCAGCTTCAATTTTAGACAGCGACAAAATATCGTTGATTAGTTTCAACAAATGCTCGCCACTGCGATTGATAATATCTAAACTCGACTGCTGTTCCGGTGCAGTTTTTTTAGAGTTCACAAGCAAGTGAGCAAAACCGATAATCGCATTCAGAGGCGTTCTCAATTCGTGGCTCATGTTAGCCAGAAAGGTACTTTTAGCGCGATTGGCGCTTTCGGCGGCAATTTTAGCTTGTTTTAGTTCCTTCGTTGTCTGTGCAACTTGCCGCTTTAAATCGCCGGAATATTCTTCTAGCCGCTGGCGAGATGCTTTTAACTGGGAATTCATGCGCTTGAAAGCACAGGCTAGGGCTTCGAGTTCGGCAACGCCGCTACCTGAAACTGTTGAGTCGAAGTCGCCGCCAGCTATCGCCTCTGTTGCCGAAATTAACCGCAGCAGCCGCTGTTCTATTCTTAGGGAAATGGACAGCAAAAGGCAGATAGAAAGAACCAAAGCCAGCAGCACGAGCAAAATAGTGTTGCGAGTATTGGCCTGAACTTTTTCCGTGAAGTCGGTTTCGGGTACAACTGCTACAATCAGCCAGTTTAAGCTTGAAGAGTTTTCAAAAGGTCTGACTTGCAGTAAGTATCTAGAGTTGCTGGCAGTAAAGTTAAGATTTTGGCTGCTGTTAATAGCAGCGAGGCTGCCATAATGTTTAAGCAAATACTCTGTTGAAAGCTGGATTACTTTTTGTTGTTGCAGAGCTTGGGCGCGAACTCGCTGCAGTCCGTCAACAGAAATAGACGGTTTTGGTTCAGTTACCTCGTTCCAAGCAACTAAATGTCCCGAACGGTCTAAGATAAAGGCTTGACAGTTAGGGCTGATGTGGAAATCGTGCAAGTTGAATGTTGAGGTTGGGGTGGGAAAAGCAGGATTTGTTTTTTGTTGACGGAATATTGTTTTTGGAGAGTCTGACCCATTTCTTTTCCCATTTGGTTTGATTGTGACTCCGGCTGTTTGACTTGGGGGAAGTTGGTTCACCGAACCAGTTTGCATTTTCTTATAAGTCCCTTCTCCTTTCCCAACCCCAACCCCTTCTTTTAAGTAGTTGTCAAGGCGGTCAGAGATGCGGCTCGTTGCTTCTGGCAATAGCTGTGCAACTAAGTCATTCATTGTCTGCCGCCCTGTTTGAAAAGAAAGCCATCCCGTTAGAGCTAGTAAGGTTGAAATTAGGAGAGCGTTGGGGACTGTAAGCACAACGCGCAGCGGGAGGGCAGACTTTTTTTGAACTGAGCTTTTTGGGCTGAACATTGGTTAAAAAAAAGGAGTGGGAATGAGGAAAAAAATGTTCTTCTTCAGAGGGGAGTAACACCAGAAGTAGAAGAGTTCTCCTCTTCTCACTCACCATCCCCGCTCGGTCTCGTTATGCTGTTTGACTAATTCCTATTAATAGTGCAGCCTCAAACCAATCTGAATCAGTCAAAAGCCATAAGTTCTCAGAGCGAGCGGTTAGTGACACAGGCTCCAGCCTGACTCAGCGCGGGCAGTATTGAGGAGAGGATTCGCATCTCAACTTTTCGATAATCGGATGGGTAATAGGAAGTTAGGAGACAGTCAGTCAATTCTCTCCCACTCCCCATTCCCTACTCCCCATTCCCCATTCCCGTTACCTATTCCCGCAGCTCCGGCTCCAATCAAAAAGCAGAGCGACTTTTAAAAAGCCGAGTAGTTCGGGCTGTTGGCGGTTGTCGCTGTTGAAATCTTGTTCCAGGGTAGTTGAATTCTTCTCGTGCAATGCGGCTCAGCTCGACAATCACAGACAAGTCTACTCCGGCTCGTGCAGCAGCATCGGCCGCCGATAGATTGTGATTTCTTACTAGCGCTAAAAATTGTCGCACGCTGTAGACTACTGGGTCGTTGGCTGCTGTGTAGCCTTTTTGAATGGCAATCAGCAATCCTTTTTCAACATCTGATGCTGCGGGGGCGCGACCTCTATCAACGTTCACAGTCGGCGACATTCTTGGGGTGACGGGAGCGATGCGAATTCCTAAGTGTTCTGGTTCTTTGTTGGTAGGAACGATGTTGAAGTTGTAAAGTCGCTGTTTGCCTTTTGAATCTACAGTTTTGATTGAAAGGTTAGTGATGGTAGCTGTGGTAGCTCCCGGAAAATTGAGCGCTTGAATGGGACGCAAGAAAACAGTTTTGGCAAGGCCGCTTGCCAACTGTGCATCGGTGCTGAAAACTATTTTTGAGGGGTCGGCAATTAAAACGTAGGCGAGAGCTTCATCGGTTGAGCTGAAGTCGATCGCACTTGCGCGACCGGGATAGACTAAAATATCGATCGCACTATTGACGGCAATGTCTCGACCCACAGTTTGATAGCCTGTTACTCTTGATTGAGAAAAAGCACAGTTCGGGTAGCTCGCAGCAGCGAGCGCTGCTGCAAGGATTGACAAACTGAGAGTTTTAATTCTTGGGAAAAGCATTGTAGCATTCATAATTGTTATCGGCAGATATTGAGAAAGCTATTCAATTTTGGTTGCACCGGAATGATGGGAATGGGGAGTTGGGAATGATGGAGAATCATTGACCTCAACTTTAGAATTCCGATGGTAACGGATTTGATATCGTGCATTGATTACACTCAGCCAGCGGGCTGAGTAAAACCACCCACTCCCTACTCCCCACTCCCCACTCGCCCGCTCACGACGGCTCGGTTATCGGTAAATGTTGAGAAAGCTGTTAACAGTAATAGAAACCGGGGTTCCTTTATTAACCACAGCTACATTAGGGCGGTTTAAAAGTTCTTCAGTTGCTCTATCTGAGCGGCTTTCCATCCGTTTTGCTAGGGGGCTGAAGAAGCCATCGAGGACGGCTGACCAAATTTGCGGGTCTCGACTTTCAACGGTGGTTGTACTCCCCCCAAACCTACCGCTAATACTGCTAGAGCTCCTGACTTTAGGCTCTGCGAACACTTGACCGACTCGTGCAACTCCCGACAGCACTGCGGTGAGGATATCCTGTCCGGCAATATCGTTCCCTGGGTCGAAGTAGCCTGAAGCAATCAGCGGTCCTCCGCCCTCTCCTGCAATCAAAATTGCGCCTTCTGGAATGGGCTGCTGTTTAATCTGACCGTTTCTATCAGAGTAGACGAGCGCCACAGCAGTAGCTTGTACCATGCGATTGGTCTTGCTGACGGTGTTGGCTTTGGCAATGACAACTGTGCCGGCTGGAAAAGCAATAAAGCCGTTAGTTGCCGTTACGTTGTCTGTGAGGGTGACGGCAAATTTGTCTCCCTGCTGTTTGTTTGAGCTTTCATCCCACAGCAGGGGAATCGAAACTACGCCGTTGGCTGTGGTGCCCAGGGGAACCTGAGCTGTTTGGGAGGTTGAGCCCGTTTGGGGCGTGCGGTTGAGAATGCCTTTTACCCCTGGAGAGTTGACTTGTTCTGCGGTTGGGGAATTTGTTAAGGCTTCTGCTTCTGGAGCAGTTTCTGGGGAAAGGGTTTGAAATTCTGTATCGGGCAAGGATGTTTGGGACTCGCTCAGTCGAGTCGCAGTCTCGATTGGGTTATCGGTAAAATCGGAACTTGTTTGGGGAGAAAGGGCAGCCGGAGTTAATTGGTTAGTTGAGTTTTGGGAGTTGTCGGTGGTTTCGAGGCTGTCCTCTCCTGCAGGAAACTCCGGGTGTAGCCTTTCCCCGGTGACGTTATTTGGGCGGTTATAAAATTCTTGTGGGATTTGCTCGAAAGAAACGTATGAGGGTTGCGACTTTTGGTTGCCGACATTGACTGTTAGGAATTCAGTTGTTGGAGCTGGCTTTGTCAGAGCGGCGGCGGTAGCACTTGTTGTCGCTGGAGTGCTTGGTGTTGCACTCGCCGCATTCGCTATTCGGTTAGGGTCAAAATTTCCCCTAATTTGTCCGAGTTGAGCGAGTTGGTTCCACCGCTCAAACGGGTCGATTTTTTCGGATGTTGGAGTTGGAATTAAAGGTGGGGGTATTAACGGTTTGGGTATGGGGGCTGGTGGCGGCGCGGGTGTTCTTTGCGGTATGGGTGCGGGTACTGTTACCGTCCGCACTACTGTTCGGGGTGCGGGTAGGGGTTCGCGTAGAGGAGTAGGTGGCGGTGCAGCGCTCCGGGTAGCGACTAGACGCGGAGTTCGCGGATTT
The DNA here is from genome assembly GCF_031383065.1 of Microcoleus sp. OTE_8_concoct_300. Classification (NCBI taxonomy): domain Bacteria; kingdom Bacillati; phylum Cyanobacteriota; class Cyanophyceae; order Oscillatoriales; family Microcoleaceae; genus Microcoleus; species Microcoleus sp. OTE_8_concoct_300. The sequence goes on from NZ_JANMZH010000650.1 coordinate 65,400, forward strand.
CGTGGGGCTCTTGACGGTTTGGGCGACGGTTCTGTTTTGGGTTTTGCGGTTTTTTGCGGTTTTTCGGCTAACAGTTTTTGTTGGTCAAGGTAAGCTAATTTAGCCAGCAACTCCGGTTTTTCATCTTTAATGGTGCCAGAAGAGCTTTCTTTTGGTGTTGATTGTGCGATAGCTTCGCGAGGTGATTTAGGCTTGATAAATTGCCAAATCAGCAGTCCTAGCAATAGTATTCCACCAGTCAACAGCAGCATTGTCACTGCTCTAGGAACGCCTCTTTCGGAAACAGGCGGGGGCAGTGGTCTTTCCTCATCTTGAGCGAGTTGATATTGAGTTTCAAGTGTTAGGGGTGCATTGGGGTCGAAATTAGCAATGAAGTTTTCATCAATATCATCGTCAGAAGGGGAAGGGTTTGGAGAAGGGGAAATAGGGGAATTGATGTTATCGTCATCATTATTGGGGGTATATTCACTTGATGCAGTTGTATGATTCATATTGGCTCTAGTGGTACTATTATCAGGAGTGGTATTAATTGGATTTTCGGTTAATCCATTTCTTTTGTTAGTCATGGCTTTAGAGTTGAATGTGTTGTGTTTAACTGTACATAAAAAAGCAAAGAGAGAAGACTTCAAGCAAAGGGATGGAACATACTAAATGTTTAAATTATTTAGTTGTTACGGTAGGTTTTTAAATTTACCCACTTGCCGGTTCGTCCCCTTTCCATGTCTCTTTCCTCTTCTATGGTTTGAATTCGACAATTCGGGAAATTTCTAATCCGGCTGCTCTCAAAGAGTGAATAGTCTTCTCTAATTCATTAGCGTTTTCTTTGAGAGGGGATTTGGGAATTTCTACGGCTTTGACGGTGAAGGTTCGATTAAACTGTTCTCGGCTTTCTCCAATGCCTTGCTCTAGCACTACGCGAGTAGCAATTACATCTATTTCCCAAACTCCTCTTTTTATTTCTCTGGGTTCTGAGATGTGAGAGATATAGACTCCAGAGCGGGTTTTTCCTGAATAGATGGTGTTGGGAACGAGTTTGGCAAGTTCGACCAGGGAAGCTTTACCAAACTCTGATTCCATCATCAAGGAACCCATCCAAGCAGTTGTAGGAACTTGGGAACCTTTAACTTTAATGCCGGGGTCTGGGTCATTTGTGCCGGGAATTTTGCCTGACCAAGCCCAGGTTAAATTTACCCAACTGGATACAAAATTTTGGATGATTTTCGGCTCTCTGTACAGTTCATCTTGTTCTGCAATTCGTGCTGCGGTTCCGTCTTTTAACTGGACAAAGGTAACTTTTCTTTGAGATAAGGCTCTCAAACTGACTGTATTCACTAAAACAGCAATTGTCAGGAGGCAAACAAAGCTTGTTAGCAGGACAAAGCACAAGGCTAAGGTGTTTTTAGATTCAGGGAGTAAGGGTTGTGATTGTGGAAATTTCATATTATCGAAGGGGATGGGGAGATGGGGATAGAGAATAGGGAGATAGGGAGGGAATGGATTGGGAAACTGGGTTTGAGTAGTGAGTAACAACTCGGTTCGGTGAAGAAAAAGCTATCGGAATTTCCTTCCCCTAGATCAGTTTTCCGGCAATAACGCCGATCGCGTTACTGGCAATATCTGTAAGTTGTTTGGTGCTATTGGCGATCGCACTGTACAAAGCTGTTCCTCCCCCCTTTGCGATTAACACAGCAAGAATGGGAGAAAACACAGCTAAAAAGAATAAAAAGGCGATATCTGTAACTAACTCTGCATCGGATTTGACAATCACTACGGCCACTAATCCAACGACGATGTTGTACCCCAATTGCACTCCAAATAACGACATAAATCCTATTAGCCAAGCCCAGATAGGTTTTCCTTGGAGTGGCAATAGTGATAAACCCATTGCCAGAGGCCCGAATAAAGCTGTTAGCAACAAGGCTGCTTCTAAAATATTGACAAATGCCCACTGTACCGATCTAAGAATTAAGCGAATGATGGGCAAGACAGTAGACCGAAAAACTTGTCCGGCAAAATCGCCATTTCCTATATCCTGAAGATTGGCAACATTGCCTAAGTTTTCGACAAATCTCTGCAAGCTTTTGAGAGGTCCTCCATTTTGCTGTTCGGCTGCCTGGAGGATTTGTTGAGCTGGCTGTTTTTTGCTGTTCCAACATTCCACTAAAGCTGATCCAACTTTGCCCTGACATTCGCTGTACAGTTTTTCAATTTCTTCTTTGCCAGCACTGGTGAGGTTAACGTCGCTCAGGGCAGTTCTGAAGGTCATTTCTCCGACTTGAATTTTCATAATTTCTTGAACTTGAGTGCTGCCTACAGCTTTGATGAATTTGACGCTTTCAGCTAAGACTTTACCGTTGTTGCTGAGAAATACTACAATTACGAGTGGCCAGATAAACATGGCTACTAGCTCTGACCAAGACTGTTTTTCGATGATTTCTTTGCCACTGGTGACAGCGAGGTAAGTAACAGATATTCCCGCCAGAATTAGTCCTAGTTTGACTAAGGCAATCCAGAGAGAGGATTCTTGAGTGTTGAAGGTGTTAAACCAAACTAAATTCCACGATTCGACGGTTTTTTGAGAGACTTCTATGGCATCAGAGAGAGTGTCCAGGGCTTGTCCTGCTGTGCTAGTTTGGGCGATTAGTTGTGTCAGCATCGCGGTGTCTCCTTGTTGTGATTTCAGTCTTCGCTTGCCCCCAGGGTGATGCCTCCCGGCATTTGAAAAAGTCCGGCTTGAGTAGAAGAAGCGGTAGCCGCCGCAGCATCCTGCCGTCTCTGGGCTGTGTTAATTTCGTTGAGTTCTTCAGCTTGTTGAGCGTTGAGAATGTTGGCAAAACTGCGATCGATTTGAGCTTGCTGGCCCTGCATGACTAAGGCACTTTGATTTTCTGCTGATAAGGCTGCTTGCTTAGCTGCGATCGCACTTTGTTGAGATATGTTTCTCATAATGTTCTGTGTGACATCTTGACCTTCTGAATCAGCACCCAATTCCATTGAATTTTGGCTTTCGCGATTAGTTTGCTCTACGTTTTGCTGGACAATTTCTTTCATCTGAGCTTGCTTTTGTTGAGCTTCTTTACTGAGAGTGGCTTTATTGGCTTCACTGACAGCACTTTCTCTTTCTGCGAGTTCTGCGGTATTCTCTTTGAGGCTGTAAGAATCTTGCGGTCTCTTCTCTAAAGCAGCGGATAGTTTTGTCCCTTCGCTTTCGGAGGTGTTGCCGTCCATTATGCTTTTAACTGCTTCTTTTAGGTCTGGAACTTTCAATTCTCCCAGGAATGAAGAGAGGGTTGACTCTATTTCACTGCTAAATTTTTCGACTTTATTTAACAAATTGTCCCAGATGCCTGAGATGCTGTCGGAGATGGTGGAGATGGTATCGGAAATTTCGCCTGTTATGTCGCTAATTGTGTTTTCTATACCTCCTATTTCTTTCGGGTTGCTCAAGAAGTTATTAGCTGATTGTTGGATTTGGCTTTCTATTTGTTGATTGGGAACTGTGAAGCTGGAGCGGTTGAAAGTGCTGCCCGATGGATTGTTTGAGCTGGGAAGCTGTGTTGCAGTCGGATTGCTGTCAGAGGTTTGAGCTTTTGCTTCAACAGAATTTAGTATTAAGCTCAGCCAAATTGCAGGAATGCCGAGGGCAAGTTTAACAAGCAATTTCGGTGATTTCATCGGTTTTTCTCCGTCTAGCTAGCAATAAGGTCTTGAGGGGATTTGTGGCCATTGATATCAGTGACTGCATTCTTGCCAATATTGGTTAATGAACGTCCTTCTTTAACAGCTTGTACGTATTCAGAGGCAAATTGTTTGAGTGCTAGCAATTGCCCTTTTAACGTATTGGGATATTGAGCCATCACTCGCGCACGAGCCATCAATTCAGCTTGATTGTTAGCCACACTTGCTAATATCATTTCGCCTGGATAGTATCGGCTTTGCCAGAAACGACCTCCTTTTTCAATTAGCCAATTGGAATAAAGGTCGGCAGCTCTGGGAAGGAAAGCTTCTGTGGCATTTTGGCTAATAATTTCAGCCGGATATCCCAAATTTTTTATCCAAGAAGTGGCTCCGTTTGATGTCAATCTTCCGGTAATTCGATACACCATGTTTTGCATAATCATAGTTCCCGCACTACAATCGCAAATACTGTCGATATCTTGGGATAGCAAGAGCACTGAAATGCCATTTTTTCTACCCACTGCACAGAGTTCGCCTACTACTTCAGCAAATCCGTCTTTTTTAAACAAAATCGAAAGTTCGTCTCCGATAAATAGGCTTTTAGGGTGAGAAAGTGCGTTGCGGATGCAAGCAGCGTGGGCGTTAATGGCCATTAAATACTGGTCTTGTTCGTTACCCAAACCGCTAAGGGCAAAAAACTTAACAGCGGGTTCGGGTGAAAATGTACTCGGTCTGCCAATTGCTTTCCCTAAAGGTGAGGCTAGTAATGCGTTGCATTGAGTGATAATTTGGTTGATGGCAATGCGGTCGAAGTCGGTAAAGTTTGGCAGATTTAGTTGCTCTTTTGTGCAGAATTTGAGGAGGTTTGTAAGGGTTGGCATTTCTTGCCATTCGGTCGATTTCCAGCCTTTTTCAAAGGCAGTATTGTAGCGCTCGATAATTTCTGGGTCTTCCAGAAATTTTTTCAGAGTTAGCAGCAAAATGGCATCGACTCGCTGCGCTAATTTTGGGTCGCGGACTTTGCCCATGCTGATAATAGTCAGCGCTTTTCTGATAAACTCTTTCCATTGGTCTAGTCGGCGCGATCGCTCTTCTCTGTCAAAACGCCTCAAATCGGGTATTTCGAGTAGATTCGAGCTGCCAGAGGTGATGTCGTAGTACGCACCGTCGTCGCCTAACAGTTTCACTGCTGTCTCAAAGGTACTGCCGCTTCCTGCTGAGATGTCCATACCCACTACTGGGATATTAGCGGCTATTGCATCGGCTGCAAATCGCCATCCCAAAACACTTTTACCGGAACCCGACTCGCCTGTTATGACAGCGCGGCTGGTTTGGTTGTGCATGAGGTCAACGTACACGGGTTTGCCGCCTTTGGTGATGAATTCAACTCCTTTTGAGTCGATGTCCCTTACAGCAGTTAAGGGCAAAATACCGGGGACAGTTTCGGTGTCTAAGGTGAGGCGGCGTTCGTTAATTAGCGAACTGCTGTGCAACAGCCAGCTTACAGTAATGGGCAAAGTTTCTAGCCACAGTTGCCAAGCAATGTTGCGCTCTCTTAATACCTTGGCAGAGCCGAAGCTGTGGGAGAGCATTTGGCAAGCGTGTGTTAGTTGCTCCGGCGTTGGTCGGTAAACTAAGAAGGTGACAGCAGCGTGAATTGCTCTTGAACCTTTGTACATTTTTTTCTGGGCTTCAAAGGATTCTTCCTGTTTGACTTCTGCTCCTACATCGCGACCTTGACCTTTTTCTAAAGCGCGTTTTTTGGCACTTTTAGATTGTTTAGCTTGCCTTGCTAAGTTGTCTTGAATAATAAAGTTGGGAGCGGCGCTAATTTCGACAACGGCTTCAGTATCGCGGACATAGCTGTTGCTCATAATTTTCCAGAGCCATTGCAGTTGCTCTCTAGTATTGAGCCAGCCGCCGGGACTCTCTTCCATTGTTAGCACGCCGCATTCTGCGTTTCTGCCGGGGAGCAAAATGCGTGAGCTAGCTTTTCTGTGTTCCGGGCAGCTCGAACGGCCGCTCATACCTTCAATTAAAATGGTGCAGGCGTGTTTGTGACTGTTGATGGTTTCGGTTAGTTTGTAGTCCGACGCGGTTTCTTTTAAGGTGAGAAGTTGGGGAATAGGGGGTACGGGTGCGCTGTTGAATTTTTGCCACAGCCATCCCCACAATGCTTGGGCATTCATGGGTTGAATTTCCAGTCCAATTTTGGTGTTTAGCAAGAGTTCCCACCGGATATAGCCTTGCTCGAAAGCGTCGAGCAGCAGTTGTTTGTAAAAGCGTTCAGAGTAGATGCGCTGGTTGCCTGTAAATTGTGCAGCAATGCTGTTGGCTGTGTTGATAATTCCATTGATGAATTTACTCAGAGGGTCGTTGGATTTGGAGCCAGATTGAGCGTTGAATGTCCAAGTGCAGAAAATAGTTTGGTTCCACAGTTGTCTGGTGCCTGCTAAGTTGAGTTCTTGAATGCGTTTCTGTTCGTTACGAACGAGTACAGAAATGGGTTTGAGGTGACAGTTGTCAGCCAATTCAGTTAACTGTTGTTGGCGAACGCAATCGCTGCTGTAGCAGCCGGTGTGAAAGGTCATTTTTTCGCCTGGGGGAATGTCTTTTAGCCCTTCTTCTAAGGCAGTAGCTGCGTTGTTTACTTCATGGCGGTACAGAATGTTGTGAAAACCAGCCGTCTCGAATCCGAATACAATTTGGTATTGACTGCCTTCATTCAGTAAGTAACCGGAAACTTCTCGACCATCCTTTTTGATAGTGACTAAACACAGGAGGTTTTGGTAGTTTTGGAATGGCATAAGTCGGCTGTTACCTCCTTGTTGATTGGGAGCAAGTTTGGGTTTAAGTTTGACTCGGACTTGTGAATCGCTGATTCGGTGGCGAATCGGGTTTGGTCGGTGTTGGGGAAGGGGAGAAAGGTATAAAAGATTGCCGTTGTACCACTCATTCCCCGGCGGAGGTCTAAACCTGTCTACAAAAAGGTGAGGTTTGTTACCTGTCAGGAGCCACCAGCTTACAATTAGCCAGAAAGCAGTGATGAAAAACCAAGGCATTCCTAAGCTGAATAGGCCGTTGGTGAGGATGTAGGAAATTACAGTGATTAGCATCCAGGGAATTAGCTGTTCCGCTGGAATGATGCCGATGCTGGCTTGTTTGCCGAGAATTTTGTTGACGGAAATAAAGTCTTTATCTGGGTCTTTGAGCATGGTAATAGGGGGAGGGGGAAGAGGAGGGGGAGAGTGGGGGAGGGGGAGAGGGGGAGAGTGGGGGAGAGGGAGAGGGGGTGATTGGGAGAGGGGATAATAGAAAGTGGAGTTAAGAAATTAGAGTTTGAAATGAACAGAAAACCAATTCAATCCCACCGAAATTTAGAAGTGTATCAACTTGCATTAGATGTGGCTATGCAGATTTTTGAACTCTCTAAAAAGTTTCCTGTTGAGGAACGATATTCATTGACCGATCAAATTCGTCGGTCTTCGCGTTCTGTTTGTGCCAATTTGTCTGAGGCATGGCGTAAACGGCGTTATGAAGGAGCTTTTGTATCCAAATTAAGTGATTCTGAAGCTGAAGCTGATGTTGAAGCCCTCTAGTTTTTATCGGGTTGTTGCAAGTTTTCAAACTTCTCCCCCTCTCCTCCTCTCCCCCTCTCCCCCTCTCCCACTCTTCCCTAAGCTCCACCTCCGCCACCGCCATTGCCAACGAAGAGGAAAGTTATTACATCAATGGCAATTACAATGGCAAAAGCTAAGGCGACTTGGGTGACAATTGGTCGCCAGTCATTGCCTTGTTGCGCTTGGTTGTAAGCAAAAAGAGACGCGGATGCTACTAATAAAAGAAATGCTCCGCGAATGAGGTTAAAAATCAGTTCGATGACCTCGGCATCAATGGCTTCGCCTCCCGCTGAAGAGGCTCCTTCTGCTAGCTCTTTCATGAATTATTCTAAGCCGGAGAGGAAGATGGCGTTGGCGGGGGAATCGAGTACGGAGCAGAGTGCAGTAGAGGTGATGATGGCAGTGGTAATGTGCCAAAATCGAATTTTGCAGCCGATATATCGCTCTACAATTGGGATTGCTTTAGCGGTGTGCCACAAACTCAAAAAGACTATGCTGGAGCAGCCTAAAGTTGTTATTAGGAGCGGGTCGTGAAGGCTGAAGTAGATGAGTGAGGCTAGGCAAATGCCGAGGAAGGGAATGTCGCTAAGTTGAATTTTCTGTTGTTTTAACCAGCGTAATAATGAGTTTCGATTTCGTTCAGTTCTTGTTTGGTCTAAGTAAGTAGCCATGTCACTATCTCGATTAAATTAGTGCTTTAATGCCAATTTAAGTTGCATCTAATGCTCGCAAAATCACCAAATACGGTGATTTTTGAGAGTGACAATGACCCCCTCTAAATGGAGGGTGCAAGTGAAAAAAGTTACAGCCCTTTTCATGAAGCGTGAGGTACACAGAGAGCGTAGGTAGGGACACGGCAGTGCCCATTGGTGTCAACTTAAGATGGAATCAAATTAACCAACAGCTTCAGGAGTTAGAACGTCAACGCCAATTAGAAGTGGAACGCCAAAAAATTTTGGAGGATAAGCAAATTGAGTATTAAGCTAAAACCAGCGACACTGACACCAGCTATTATCATCGAGCTAGAAAGGCAATTAACGAGACTTTTGTTAGCGCGATCGCGTTCATGGGTGCTCCGGCTTTTTGCGCCTCCCCATCTTTGACCGCATTACACCCCTTCCAAGCGCAAGAAATGCACCCGCCCCGACAACTCGCCAGCGACAATCGTCACTCCATCCGATGCCACAGCACAAGCCTCAATCGGGCTGTCCCCAGTGAAACTAGCAATAATCTGACCGCTTTCCAGGTTCCACAGTTTTAAGCTATTGTCAGCTGAGGCAGAAACCGCGCATCGACCGTCTGGCATCACTGCTACCGCATTGATAAAGTTAGTATGACCAGACAGGGTACGCCAGGTCTTTCCAGTATTGAGATCCCATAGTTTCAGGGTTTTGTCAGCAGAGGCAGAGATTGCCTGTCGCCTTTTTGGAATCAATGCTACTGCAAAAACTGGGCCATCGTGACCGGAGAAGGTGCGTAATGGCTTGCCACTGCTAAGGCTCCACAGTGTTAGAGTCCCGTCCCATGAGGCAGAAACTGCTTGCCGTCCATCTGGTAATACTGCGACTGCCATCACTGGACTAGCATGACCAGTAATGGTACGTAATAGCTTGCTGCTGTTGAGATTCCAAAGTTTCAGGGTGCGATCAATTGAAGCTGAAAGTGCCTGCTGACCATCTGGTAATGCAGCGACCCCAGTAACTCCGCTGACGTGGCCAGACAGGGTACGCAATACCAAACCATTGTCTAAATTCCACAGTTTCAGTGTGAAGTCATCTGAAGCAGAAACTGCTCGCCGCTCATCTGGTAGCACCGCCACGGCACAGACTGCGTTGGTATGACCCAACAAAATCCGAATTTCTGCCCCGCTGTCCAAATCCCAGAGCTTTAGGGTGTTGTCCCACGAAGCAGAGATAGCCTGCCGTTTTTTCGGTAGTATCGCTACAGCTTTGACCCTATTCGTATGCAGCAAAGGACTGTACGAGCCTTTACTATTGTCAATGTCCCACAATTTCAGGGTGCCGTCATCTGAAGCCGAGATTACCCGTTTCCCGTCTGGCAACACCGCCACTGTTCTGACCCCTTGGGCATTGTCGGATAGGGTAAACTCTTCTGCTCCACTATCTAAATCCCAGACTTTTATGGTGTTGTCCCATGAGGCAGAGATTGCTCGTTTCCCGTCTGGCAGCACCGCCACGGCTCTGACTCCGGCAATATGACCAGATATGGTGTGCAATGCTGTGCCACTGTTTAGCTCCCACAGTTTCAGAATGCCGTCCCCGGCACCAGAAACCGCACGCTGACCGTCCGGTAGTAACGCAACTGTCGCAACTCCTCTGTTATGACCTGATAGAGTGCGTAATGCTGTGCCACTATCAAGCTCCCACAATTTCAAAGTGCAGTCATTTGCGCCTGAAATTACCTGCTGACCATTTAGTAGCACTCCTACCGCCATCACCCCATATTCTGGGTTATGCCCGGACAAGGTACGCAATAACTCACCGCTGTTGAGATTCCACAGTTTCAGAGTCCCGTCTTTTGAAGCTGAGACTGCCTGACGTTTTTCTGGCAATACCGCTACTGCCATCACCCCATAAGCGTGACCCGACAGAGTGAGCAATTCCTTGCCAGTGTTGAGATTCCACAATTTCAAAGTGCCATCGTCTGACGCTGAGACTGCCTGCAACTCATCTGGCAGCACTGCTACAGACATAACTGGTTCAGTATGTCCCGACAGGGTACGCACTACTTCTCCAGTGTTGAGATTCCATAGTTTCAAAGTGCCATCATCTGACGCTGAAACGGCTTGCTGTCCGTCTGGAAACACTGCCACTGCGTTGACCCCACGTTGATGTCCCACCAGGGTACGCAGCAATCGCTCGCTCGGTTGCGTTAGGCTGGGCGTTAGCGGACGAAACCAGGGGGCAGCTTTCCATTGTTTTGCTTGCTCCAGCATCACCTGGATCTCTGGTGCTTTGTATGAAAGCAAGCGACCCAGCAGTTGTCCAGCTAGTTGCGTTTTATCTTGCTCCAGGATGTGCGCTGACAGCCGGAGTGCGCCTTGAATTAATCTCAAATTGTCTGCATTGCGTTTCACCTCTTCCCCAGAGGTTGAGAGGTCGGGTGTGAAGGCAAGGTCGTAATCTTCAATTAGTGGCTGTGACCCCAAAGCTGAAACCTTAGCTTCTATGAAATCGAAGTCAAGCAACAAGGTGTGTAGGCGGTCTACTTGAGAAGACTCTGCCAGAAGTGTTGGTAGCTCCTTCAATTTATAAATCCGGCTGCCTTGTGGTAGTTGCTTTAAGCGTTCTGCTAACTTACCCATCACTCCTCAACCCTTGCCAAACACTATTTGTCTCAAAGCCAGCCTGTGATTTTGGATGGCGGGTGAGCTGAAAAGTTAAGGCGATCGCCAGAGTGGATATGATAACTGAGGAGCGCATCAAGGTTGACTGCATTACATCCCCTCCAACCGTAGAAAATGTACCCTGCCTGATTGTTCACCTGCAACAATCGTCACTCCATCCGATGCAGCCGCACAGGCAAGTAACTCATCCTCACTACTGAAACTAGCAATCACTCTGCCACTCTGCAAATCCCAGACCCTCAGAGTGCGATCCTCTGAGGCTGAAACTGCTAGTTGTCCTTTGGGTATGATAGCGACTGCCCATACCTTGTCAGTGTGCCCGATGAGGGTACGAAGTTCTTTTCCTGTTTGTAAATCCCACATTTTGAGGGTGTTATCCCTTGAAGCTGAAATAGCCTGTTGCCCATCTAGGGTGATGGCAACTGCCTCTACATAGCTGGTATGCCCTATAAGAGTATCTAGTTCTTTTCCTGTCTGTAAGTCCCAGATTTTGAGAGTGTTATCTGATGAAGCTGAAACTACTCGTTGCCCATCAGGAGTAATGGCCACTGCATTTACCAAGTAAGTATGCCCTAGCAGGGTACGCAGTTGTTCTCCACTATGTAAATCCCAAACTTTTACAGTGAAATCCCCTGAAGCTGAAACAGCTTTTTGCCCATCGGGAGTGATAGCAACTGCTCCTACATAGCTGGTATGTCCGACGAGGGTACGCACTTCAGTTCCTGTTTGTAAATCCCAAATTTTGAGGGTTTTATCCCACAAAGCTGAAATTGCTTTGTGACCATCTGGAGTAATAGCAACTGCCTGCACTTTGTCATTATGATCACTCAGGGTACGCACTTCAGTTCTCGTGTGCAAATCCCAGACCTTAAGGGTTTTATCCCAGGAAGCGGTAACAGCCTGTTGCCCATCTGGAGTAATAGCGACCGTCCATACCAAATCGGTATGCCCCATGAGATTACGCTCTCTAACACTTCTATGCAAATCCCAAACTTTGATGGTGTTATTGTTTGAAACGGAAACAACTTGTTGCCCATCAGAGGTAATAGCAACAGCCTGTACCGGATAGGTATGACCTATAAGGGTACGCAGTTGTTCTCCGGTCTGTAAATTCCAGACTTTGAGGGTGTTATCGTTTAAAGCACAAACTACCAGTTTTCCATTGGGGGTAATAGCAACCGAATTAATTGAAGCTGTATCTTCGTTGATAGTAAGCACTTCAGTTCCACTTTCCAAATCCCAAACTTTGATGCTATCGCAGGAAGTGGATACAATCTGTTGCCCATCAGGAGTAATAGCAACTCCCACTATTGAGTTAGTATTCCAGTTAAAGGTACGTACTTCGCGTCCAGTGTGCAAATCCCAGACCTTGAGAGTTTTATCCCAGGAAGCAGAAACAGCCTGTTGCCCATTCGGTGTGATAGCTATGGCTTCAACAAAAAAGGTATGCCCATTCAGGGTGTTTTCTTCAGTTCCATTCTCCAAATTCCAGACTTTAACTGTGAAATCCCCTGAAGCAGAAACAGCTTGTTTTCCATTGGCAGTGATGGCGACTGCCTCTACGAAGTTAGTATGCCCAGTGAGAGTACGTAGTTCTTCCCCACTTTGCAAATCCCAAACTTTTAGGGTGTTATCAAATGAAGCGGAAACAGCTTGTTTTCCATCGGGAGTGATAGCGACTGACCGTACTAAGCTGGTATGCCCAGTGAGAGTACGTAGTTCTTCCCCACTTTGCAAATCCCAAACTTTTAGGGTGTTATCAAATGAAGCGCAGACTACCTGATGTCCATTGGGCGTAATGGCAATTGCATCTACATCCCCGGTATGCCCAATCAGGGTACGCAGTAATGCTCCATTAGGTGGTGTTAAGTTAGATGTCAGTGGATGCAACCAGGGAGCTGCTTTCCACTGCTGGGCCTGTTCCAGAAATCCCTTAATCTCTGGCTCCTCAAAAGCCATTAAACGCCCTAACAATTGTCCTGCTAGTTGCATTTTATCCTGCTCCAAAACGTGCGCGGATAACCGCAATGCGCCTTGAATCAATCTCAAATTGTTACCCTCACTCTTAACCCACTCTCCAGCATTTAAGAGAGTGGGAATGAAAGCCAAATCATAATCTTCAATCAACGGTTGTGGCCCAAATTCAGAAAGCTTGGCTTCAATGAAATCAAAATCTGTTAGGAGGATGTACAGGCGCTCTATTTGAGAAGACTCTGCCAGAAGTGTTGGTAGCTCCTTCAATTTATAAATTCGGCTGCCTTGTGGTAGTTGCTTTAAGCGTTCTGCTAACTTACCCATCGCCGTACAAATCCTGCCATAAACTATCTGCCATCAGCGTTTTTATCCCTTTAATTGTTATCCCCGCTTTCTCTACAATTTCCTGGCGGTTTAGAAAACGGCGATAACTATCGTGATAAAGCCTGTAAGAGATTTGCTCGTATTGATATAGTTTGTGTAAAAACTGTTTCCATTTATTCAGTACATATTGCACGGTAAATTCAGCTTCTTGTTCTCCCGTATGCTTGACGATTTCAACAATATCCTCATAAGGAATAGGACTAGAGGTTTCCGACAGGATGTAGACAATTCTAAGCTTAGTGAGCGGTGGCGGGTCAGTGGTCATGCCCATGAGTTGCCAGTGATTCTCGTAGTATGCTTCTAAACCTTGAGGTAAACTCTCAATTCTTGCATCTTGGTAAATCCCATCCTCCATGTCCACCAGCACGCAGCGCAGATACATAAAGTTGTTTTCGCTCTTGTCGGCTAGTTGGGTGATGAAATCTTCCACTGTCAAGCTGTTAGCCTGAATCCACTGGCGCAGTCGCTCATGCTCATTAACGTGCTGCCGAATATAGGTCTGGACATCTTGTAAGCTACGGTCAGCGTATTCCTTTGCCATCAGGTCAAACAGGTGCTTCGGCGTGTCCACCACAAAGAGAAGATCGACTCCCCGCCGCCGTGACATTACGAAGTAAACATTTTTGGGCAAGTAGCGGGGCAGGTAGAGGATGTTGGCACTTTTGTCCTGGCTCTCCAAGTCAACCTCATCCAGTGCATCAACAACGATTACCAGCCGTTCTCCTGGCTTGAGTTGTTCGCTAACTTCAGACAGTAGTTTTTCCAAAAAAGCCTTGTTTTGATTGGCATCGGGCGGCAGTTCTGAGTAGGGTAAGCGGTATTTGGCAATCAGTTGCGTGCAGACACTCTCTAGGAATTGGCTAGTGCGATTGATACCTCCCAGGCGATCGTTGAAATGGGCTACGCATTCATGTCGCCGGACGTACTCGGCGAGTATTGTACTTTTACCCAAGCCGGGGTCGCCTTCGATGGTGAAATAACCGTTGGGCTTGTTGCTCAGGAAATCTTCAATCTTATCGAAGACGTATTGGCGACCTACAAAACCTTCTGTCTTAATGTCGATGAGCGATCGGAACTGTCCGCGCCAATCCCTTGCTATCTCGCCCACAACGGTTGCAGTGGAAGAATGGGAGTCTGATTCCTCTATCACTTGCTGCTCGTTGTACTTGCTTTCTAGCCATTTTCGTAATTTTTCTGCTTTGTGTGAGCCAGCGTTAATGAGTTCACGACAACCTTTTGGTTTTTGTTTGCCCCAAGTAAACTTCCCATAGACGCCTTGCCTTCGTTTTACATAAGCTGGCTTATCTAAGCCTAGATTTTCTAAAAAAAGTTTTTCCATCTCCTTCTCAGCCTTTTGTTTATTTTTATCATCAAAGCGAATTATAAAAACTTGTGTCTGCTCTGGAGATAAATCAAAATCATCAGCCATTTCTCTCAAAAAATTAATCCATGACATAAATAGTCTCATTAACAGTATGAAATATTTTTAGACTAGGATAAGTTTCCCTTTCTAAGTGTAACTAACCTTACACTTAGTTTGATTCTAAGTGTAATCAATCGGTAACTGACTTTGAGAAAAATCAAGTTTATTGTGGATTTAAAGGTAAATTCAATAACCCCTCCCAGTGAATTTGAGGCATTCAAATTATGGAAATACGACAACTTTCTCTTTTTCCCGAAGAATCAGGACAAGATTTCTCAATTTCTTCCAACCGAAAATCTAAGACGACTCGCAAATCAACGTCTACCAAACTCCCCAAGGAAACAAAAACGATTCAATCCGCCAAAAAACGTTCAAAACCTTATATCTGGGTGACTTGGCTTTCTAGCTTAATGGGCGAAGAAAAGCAGTGTAAACATACAGCATGGTCTTCGGCTCACTACCAGTTCCCCAAACGACCCAGTGATTTTGACTCTTCTGCACATGATGAGATGGTAATCCAACGGGCAATGAAACATCAAGCCCAAGGGTCTGCTGTGTACGTTGAGGATGATAACTCATTCACAATTAACGGCAAGACTTGCGACATCGGTGGCAAGCCAGACATTGTGGTGATTGAGAACGGTCAGCTTATCATCGAAGACTGTAAATCGGGCAAACGTAAAGCTGCACACCGGATGCAAGTGCTGATTTATATGCTGCTGTTTCCTCTGTCGCCACAAGGTCAACGTCTCTGCCAAAGTCATCCCCCCGCAGGACGGCTGGTGTATCCCGATGACATAGTGGAAATTTACCCATCAGAGGTTGACAGCCAATTCAAGGAGTTCTTCCGCCAAACTGTTGCTATCATCAGCGGCGCTACTCCCCCACCTCAAGCGCCAAGCCATTGGGAATGCCGCTATTGCAATGTTCCTGGTGCATACTGTCCGGCACGAATCGACTTAGATGCAGATACAGGCAATCACGACTTCTTTTAGGTTGCTTTCTTACCATGACCCCTTGAGCTAAGAGAGCAATTAATTAAACATCAATTTAATTGATTTGTGTTGCTCCTTGGGTCGGGTTCTCTGGAGGATTGAATAGGAATTAGTAGCAGCGTAGCATAGAGTTGAATCTCTGCTGTTCAGGATTTGAGGCCTTGCTTCACAGGTGCTGCCAGCCGTCCTGTGAAAGCTGTTGTCAGCGCCAGTGGCCTTCCGGAGCGAGCGTGCCTCTTCTTGGGGGGCGCGATCGCGCACCCCGCATTCCTTAAGTTGACACGCCTCGGCAGTGCCGTGTCCTTGCGAGATTGTTCGATCGGTGAGCCTACATCATAAACCTGCAATCTGCTGTATTTCAAATCTCCATCTCGGCTTCAGTTTTTCTAGCTTCCTGCTTGTTGGAGTTATGGTTTTGAGCGAGTTGTTGTTGGGAGAGGAGATTTTCTACTTCTTCGGGGGGAATGTCGCACAAAAGTACCTCAACATTACCTTTTTGGAGGCTGGCCTCAAAAACTATCTCGCTGTGAGAATTAAAGCCTTTGACAGTACCCTTCGACTTGGATTTATCGCTGAATTCGACTTCAAAGTCGAGGCGCGATCCCTGGGAATCGGTAAAGCTGATTTCATCTTGATTGCTTCTCTTTACCATTTCAGCTAAACGTTCTTGGTTGACAGCTTGTTGAAAAATTTTTAAGCGGTCGAGTTCTTCTTTTTCTTCAGGTTTTAGGAAATCGTTTGTCACTTTCCATTCTCCAGTTTTATCCTGTAAAGCTGAGAACATTTCCTCGCCTTCCTTAATTTTTAAGCTGACAGCGGTAGAGGAGTCAAAATTTGTTACATAAAGTTTGGCTTCTCCCAAATCAACCCCATCTTCTAATCCAATGCCTTCCGCATTTGCTTCTTCTTCAGCTAGGCTGTAAATTTTTGCCAGTGTTGCTGCAAGTTGGGAGTCCTGAGTAAGATTTTGGGCTGTCACAGTGATTTTTTTAGCAGTAGCGCTAGCGCTGCTGGTAGCTGGGATTGTTGATTCTAATGAAATTGTTTCACCTATTTCTGTTGCGTTTTGTACGAATTGGTCGCTGAGGGATGGAGTCGAGCTGTCGGGCGGTTCTACTTTTGCATCCCCAGCTTGAACGCCTGTCTCGCTTTTTTGAAGAGAAAGTTTGTTCTCTAAAGCTTCTATTCGCTCTTCTAGGGTATCTAGTCGCTTTTCAAGTCGGTTGAGTGCTTCATTTATTTGTACGAGCTGTTCTTCAAAACTCGCCTCTGTGTCAATCTTAATAGAAGCCGTTTTTTCGGCAGTGTTGTCTCTCACACGACCGGAAATTTTATCAACTTTTCCGTGGACTTTGTTAACAGCTTTAGCTAAGAGCATACCGGGTGTTGACACAAGTTCGGCATCGGGTTCAGGTAAGATGTTTTGTTCCGGTTCTGGCTCCGGTTCAGCTATTGGTAAAGTTTCGGATTCGACCATTGCATCTGCAACTGAATCCGCTTCAACCAAGTTGGTAACTCGCTGGGAGAGCGAGTCAGCTCGCTGGCTTTGAGCTTTGAGCCTTTTGACAATATCGGCAACTTGGCGCTCTTTTCCAGCCCCAAGAGCAGCTTCTATAATTTGAGAAGCTGCTTTTTTGCCAATCAGAGTAGCGAGAACCGCAACTTGACCGCTCAGGCCGCTGACAGTTGTACCTTCTACCTCACTTCCAGAAATGGCTGTTCTACCACTAACTTGTACAGCAGCATCGAGGATACTATCGATGTTCTGGTCGTTTGATTTTTTGCCTTGAGGTCGCTGTTGGCTAGTTCTGGTTTTGGAAGGTGTGACTGCTAAGGATTCAGCAATTTCTACCGGTTCATCTGTCTGAAGTTTTCTTTTGGCTTGGGATTTAGCTGATAATTCTTCTTCTTCCAAATCTTCTCGATCTGAGTTTTGAAGGTGGCTTTTAGTTTGAGACTTAGCTTTGGGTTGAGGTGCTTCGAGTTCAAACTCATCTAACTGACTTAGCTCATCTCTCGGAGAGCGGCTTAAGGCTTTAGATTTAACCAGTGGTTCTTCCGACTCCAACTCCTCTACGTCATCTTTTCGGGATCTTCTTTTGGTTTGAGAGTTGGGTGATGGCTCGTCGTCATCCGAATTTTCTATTTCATCTTTTTGGGATTTGATATTGGTTTTAGATTTCGATCTGTGCGATGGTTCATCATCTTCTAAGTCATCTAGCAAATCGTCTTTTTTAGACTTGTTTGCCGTTTGAGATTTCGATCGACGCGAGGGTTGCTCATCCTCTAATTCATCTAGTAAATCGTCTTTTTTAGACTTAGTTGCAACTTTAGATTTAGACTTGGGGGAGGGTTGCTCATCATCCAATTCATCTAGTAAATTGTCTTTTTTAGACCTTGTTTTAGTTCGAGGCGAATCGAGTAATGCTTCAATTCCTGTTTTAGTAAATCGGTAGTCGTCCGGCTCTCCCAAGTGTTCCATCATGTATTTTCCTGTGGTAGAGCCGTACTCAGGTCGATCGCTCAAACTGAGGACGAGTCCGTTATGCTTGACCTCCACGCTAATGCCAGGTTTGCCGTCGGCTTCCGTTAGTTCTTCAATTGCATCGGCAAAATCTTCTACGCTGGTGAGTCCATTTTCCTGGCAGTAATCTAAAGCTTTCTCGCAGCGATTTCTTAGGTAGTTGAGGATTTTCTTGCCCTCCGCTGTGTTAGGGGTGATGTAATTTCCCTGGCTTCGGCTTCGGGATGCTGTTTTTGTGGGCATAATCTTTGTGGCGGGGTGAGTGGATATTTCCCATGAAATTCGAGCAGTGTGGCTAGTGACTTCACTCTAAAGAGCGGTTTTGGGGAGTTAAAGTGACCCCCTCCAATCGGAGGGGGAAGGTTAAGCGGGAGCAAAAGAAGTGTCATATCATGTCCGTCAAAATACCCATAAAACCGCAGGCTTCAATGTGTGTTGTACAAATGTCCTCAAGGGAGGTGAAAGTCGAATGTGTCTTTTCTTGCGTCATTCGACTTTCACCTTCGACAAGCAAGACACATTTAGGCAACACGCATTGAAAAGGTTTGCGCTTTTTCTATGATTTGCATGAGCAGGTATTTGTAAATTCGCCATAGCAAAGTAATATAATTGCAATTACGGTCTAGTTAGCGGACATAATATGACTTCCGAAATTACGTTAAAGTTGTGCGTCGGCAACTCTAAATTTTGAAGATTCCGAAGCTAATTCAGCATCGACTTTTAAGAGATATTTGAGAAAGTGATCGCTGCTATTTTCCGAAAGCTTCTTAATAATTTGACCTGTTTTCAAGTCAGCAGCTAAGACCGGATTATCAGCTTCATCTCTGACTAAACACCTAACATTATTGCGAGATTTGCTAATAAAAGCTGTCCAGTTTCCCACAGGAATTGTAGTTTCTCCAGTTTGGTTATATGCTTCACAAATCGCATCTTTCAGCAATTGTGAGAGGTAGGCGGGGCTGGCAGTAATGTTTTCGGGTTGAGACGGCTGTTTGTTTTGGGTAGAGGTTGGCGATACGGATTGCGATCGCTCTTGACAAGGAGTTGGCGGTACAAGCGATCGCCCTTGACAAGGGGTTGGCGCGACTTCTGCAAGTTCCTCAACTAATTCAATTAGTCGCACGGAACTAGGGTTGATGTTTAAGATCAGAGCGCTGCCTTTAGGCGAGGGTTCAATAGTGGCCTCAAAGGTAGTGCCGATCGGCAATTTAGGTGAATTAGCAGAGAACATAGCTAGCTCTTGTCCGTCAAGGAGGACAATAGGGCTGCCGTCGCGCCTCGAACCGCTACCGCTAACAGAACCCACCTCAAAAGTCAATGTTTTCTGCCTCCATTTTGGACTGCTAAAGTCAACATCTTTCAAGTCATTGTACTTCTGCCCAATCAGTTCAGCTCTGTCAAACTGAAAGGTTTGCAATTGCTGGCAAATTTCATCTGTAAACAAGTTGAGAACCAATGCTGCTTTAGGTGTTTGGTTTTGGGACTCAAGCCAAGTATAATCAGCAGGAGCTACAATGCGTGAACTGACATCTTTAGTGCGGCCTAGACCATCACGGTAGGTTAAGTCTAAACTGTCGATGTCGTTGACATTTTCGCCAAACTTTCTTTCAAAAATTCCCACCAGTTTGTCGCTGGGTTCAATTAAGGCAAAATTGACCATTGGCAGGCTCGAATGCAAAGTTGCTTCATATTTAATACCTTTGCTGTCTAACAATTCTTTCCAATGTCCAGCTAAGTCTTTGCCAATTGGTTGTCGCTTCTTATCCCTGACAGTCTTACCGCTGCCGTCCAGTTCAAATTCCTCGAAAGGGACGCTCAGAACGTAAGTGTTTTTTGGCATTGCTTCGTGCAGTCGCTCGTACTCAGGTTCAAGGGTGAATTCAATCACCAGTTGGCGAGAAAGTTCCTTACAAGCTTTGCGAGGGACTTCTAAGTTGGGATTTGTGGTTTCGACGTGCCACATCGCACTAGCAGCTAAAAACCGTTCTTCAGGGTCAGTCCAAGCTTCAGTTACATCGGCTCTTAAGCTCTCGTATAACTTGCTGACTGCTTCTTTAATTGCCTTAGAATCGCCGCCGCACTCCAAGTGAATTTCGCCCATCCTTTCTCGATAGCGTTCCTTAATATCTTGCGCCCACCTGACATAATGTTTCTCCCATTTTTCTCGCTCATCTAAGTCAGAAGGAGACTCAAACAAGTAGCGAAATTCGTCGCGGTGGCGGCTTTTTAAACGAGTCGGTTCCCACTCTGGGTTAACAGCCTCCCTAGCAATGCAATTGATAGCGGTGCCGTCTCCTATAGGTAATGGCACGGTTTTGTAAAGCCTGGGGTCGTCTTTGTAATCAAATAGGTAGCTTGGGTGCTGTTCTGACCACTGCTTAGCCTTGGACAATAAGGTGGGGTGGTGGTCTTCGGTACGAGTAGCACTTTTGGGGCTGTCCACTTCAATTTGCAGGGCATCAAATAGCTTTCCAAGAAGCTGCCGCTTCTGTTGATTGAATAAACTTTCTGGCTGTCCCGGTTCTGCTGCTGACGATTGCACTCTCCCGATTAAGGTAGCCACCCAGCCGATTTTATTTTGGGCGATCGCTACGGCAATTTGCCGCAATTTGGTATACTTGCGATCGCCATTACTATCGGTAGCTTTATTGTAGTCAACTTTCTCTCGCTTCTCAACTGCATCGTACTCATTCTCTTGATTAGCGTGTCTGGTTTCAGAGGCAATATTCGGCATCCGAGAAGCAGGCGTAACTACCAGTTGGTCGCCATCAAAATCGCATTGGTGATGCTGCATGGCTTGGTCTGGGCGAATGAAAACGCACCCTTTGTACTGCGTTAATTCAGGATGGCTTTTGTTGTCTACTGTGTAGCGGCGGATGTTATCTTTACTGACAATTGGGTATCGGGTAACGATAACTTCTGTGCCGTGTCGCAAGTGGGGGGCAACAATTGTACCGGGTTTGAGGTTTTCACAAGGTTGAGCCATTGCTGAACCATGATGAATTGCTCCTTTAATTGCTAAGTCTTTCCACTTTTTGGCCAGTTGTTCTTGCATGAAATCGACGACTTTGGGAAAGTCGAGGAGTTGACCGAGTTTGTCGTTCCTCAAAATTGAAATTAGCCGGGATTCGTTGCGCTGGGCTTTTTCATCTGCTTCATCTTCTAATCCGCTGCTGTCTTCGTGAATGTTAGATTGAAAAGCAGCTTTTTTGTCATGCTGTTCCACTAAGTATTTGGCAAGTTGCAGTCGATTGTTTTGCAAGTCAGCTAGCTTTTGGGCTTCAGCTTTAGTTGGTGTGGCGATGTCAGTCCCAATAGCTGCTTCGGAATACCAAATCGAAAATTGCCAGGAATTTTCGTATTCAGTTACTTTGGCGTTGCCTCGATTTCCCAGTATAGCTTTGGGAAATTCGTAGTCACCACAGGGGATAAGTTCAGCTAATTGCTCTTTAGCAACTCCTTTGATAGAGGAGCGATCCATGATGATATCATAACCCAACTCGGAGGTTAAATTAGCATCAGGCAACAGCGTTCCTTTGGCAAGAAAGCTAATTTCTGGAGTGTGGCAGTCTTCTTGTTCCCATTCCTGCATCCAGGCAAATCTGAATTGAAAAGGTCGGTTGTAATTCCCTCCCAATTGTTGGGCTAGTGCCGGTGAAATTTTACCGTGACAGTCTCCGGTTTGCCACTTATGAGCTTTCGCTTTTTCACTCTGGTCATCGCTTTGAGAATCAACAATTTTGACTCGCAAGGTTTCGCCGTCAAGGGAGCTATCTAACAATTTGGCTCCAAGGTTGCAACTGCTAACTAGCAGTGAGCCGTAGCGACAGGCGTGGTCGGGTTGAGTTTTGAATACGCTCAACAGTTTGGTTGAGAGTTCAATGTCTGCAAAGTACACATTTTTGCCGGAGCTGAAAGCAACTCTTCTGGTAATACCATCTCCGAAATCGATGTTTTTCAGAGGGTCGAAGCTGCTATCATTTGGGTCGGGTTTAACGATGCTTAGGGATGCTAGTTCTTCAGGTTCAAAAAGCAGTTCAAGCAGGGAGTTACGCAGCACTTCTGATTCAGCTTGGTACCGCCCCTTTGCTCTACCGTCAGTCAAGGACATATCAAAGACTGGGATTTTTAGTCCTTCCCCAGCTACCCATTCTGTGGAGCGATATTCTGGGGTAAGTTTTCTTCTGCTCATTGATTAGCTCCTGAATCCTAGTTTTTACATTTTTAGGACTTACGCACAGTAATAGTCCAGATTTTGACAAGGGTGTTGCTTCACAAATTCCTGCTACTGAGTGATATTCACCCCCTCCAATTGGAGGGGTTTAGAAGAGGAAAGTAGCGTGTTACAATGAGATTGATAATCCCAATGTGGAGAAAAAAAGTGAAAGTAGTTCGCACGACTACGGCTATGGAAAGCCGGCGAGATTATTTCTCCGAGCGCGATAGCGATGCACTTGCCCGCGTTGCTTTTGGAGAAGGTGAAAACAGTCAGCAGTTTGGAGGTTTGAGCATCGATGCTGGCGGGGTTATTAAAGGTAGAGCGTCAAAGTTGTTCAACGTCACTGAAGAACAAGTTGAAAACCCTCAATACTGGATTGATTTGTAATAGAGCTAGCACTTTTCAGTATCATGAGGTACGCTTCGGTTCTCCTGAGTTTTGAATGCGTGAATGCGTGAGTGGTGAGTTAAAGAAACTTCTTAAAATTCACAAGTCACAACTGAAAATTCATAACTCCCAAGCTCGGTACAAGGTAATAGGTAATCGGTAATAGTTAATTTCAGGATTGGTAATTTTCGATCGTGTTAGCTACCAGCCCGGCATGAACCATTCCTGCTCCCTTACCATGCCTCATTACGCATTACCTTGTACCAATTACCTAGCTAACTGAAAAAGGCTATATCGAGAAAAATTAAGTTTTCGCTCTTACAAAACAAGCGTTTCACATTCTTTTTCGGAGGTGTCTAATTCGGAGATGTCTAACAATTCAGGTGTCAGACCAAGGTATTTGTGACACCTGAAAAGATGGCTAACGCCGTTTTTTGGACTGCGTTTTATCCGAAGAACGACTCTCAAGCGTCTGGTTGGCTTGAAGAGAGTGCAAATTGTTACCGGGAAGCAAGCTGTAGACCACTTTGCGCTTGCGGAAAACCCTAGTGCCATCTACAGGCATTCCTTTTTTCCAAGCGTCTGCAATCGCCTTTTTGTCGGCAGAAATTACGGTTTTGGTTTCGACTCGGCGATAGGGTTCTGGCAGTTGAGATGGCTCGATCGAAACTTCACACGTAGGCGGATTTTCCTTAACAGTAATGCGGCGGTGTTTGCCGAGAATTTCTGAAGTTAACACGCCACACTCGTTGAAGTATAGAACGGTTTGGTCTAAGCGCTCTCTCCACCCCTGGAGTTTGTTGAGAGCTCTTGAATGCAGTTCTATCAAATACTGCATTCGCGCTGTAATTCCTGCAATTTCGGCATCAATTTGGTCGGCTAAGTCGGCATGGGCATCAACAGCGAGTTCCTGGGTTTCTTGGGTTTGCCAAAGGGATTGCAGCAGTTGGTCGATTTCTTCTGAGCTTTCTGCTGATTCTAGTTGATGCCAAACGTGAGCCGCAGTTATTGAACTTTGAGCAAGCGTCGCTGTGGCTAAATTCATGCTTAGTATCCTCCGTTGATGCAGGTGTGATAATAATCGCGGCGTTCTTCGAGTTGAGTAAGCGCAGCCATTGTTGCTGCGTCGGATTTAAGAGAGATTTGTTTGTCCTTTTGAATTTTGCTAACTGGTTGAGAATGAGTTAAATTTTCTGAGTTTGACTGGGTGATTTTTGGCATACAATTCAAAAAACTTTCTTAAAAATAGCGCGACCGCGCTCTTAAAAAAAGGAGTATTTAAAGTTATGAATTATCCTATAGTTTTTTACCCAAAAGTGGTAATGCAGTTCTGCCATCAATATCCTTTGCCAGAGGCAACTTCTAGTTGTGCCACCTCATCCCAACTTCAAGAAACTCAACAATTCGAGCAACCTGTTGTTTTGCTGACTCCGCCTCAACCACCTGTGGTGTTACCTGTCAAGTTGCTGTGGTTAATTTGGGTGTTTTGGCTCTATGGTGCGATCGCACTTCCGGTGTTAGCTATTTCTTGGGGTTGGCTGTGGTGGGAAATGCTGTTGGTAGTAGCTGCTTATTCATGTTTAATTGCGGCTGCTTATAGTTATGTGTTTGGTTGCCGTCAAAAACTGCTATCCAAGTATAAACAGCAAGTTCTTGAGTACAACCAACAAAATATATTATCCCATCAACATTTATCCTCGAATAAACAGCAAGAATTTTCTAGTTTTAAGGTGGAAAAAGAAGGGTTGCAGACAGGTTTAAAAAGCGCCAAACTTGAGTTGGATTCCAGAAATCGAGCGCTCAAGGATTTGATGTCACTTCGGGTTAGTCCTAATGGCACATCTCAAGCTCGGCAAGGAGTGAGTGAACAACTCTTTTTGCAATATTTGCAGCAATATTTCGAGGAAGTTGTCCAAGCAGCAGAGTTTAAAATTCCGTCATCTCAGAGGAGCTATTCAGCAGATTTTATTGTAATTCACACTCCATCTGGGATAGGAATTGATGTCGAGATTGATGAACCTTATGCTGGCAAATCTAAGAAGCCCACTCACTGCTGCGATGCTGACAGCGATATGCGCCGCAATCAATTATTCTTAGAGTGGAATTGGATTGTGGTTAGGTTTACTGAAAAGCAGGTGGTTCAAGCTCCTTTGAGCTGTTGCAAGTTCCTGGCGATTGCGATCGCCTTTGTAACGGGCGATCGCTCTTATTTAAAGCAACTGGAAACTGAACCCGATTTGCTGAGCGTCAAACCTTGGACAACAAGAGAGGCAAGGGCTATGGCTAAAAGGAACTATCGCCTTACTTATTTACCTGGATTTGGCGTCGGTTCTGGTTGCGATATGGTTTCCAAGTTTTGATTAAGCGCACGCAATATCCGAGTTATTGACTGCAATAAATGTTTATAATTAATACAAAGGAGATAAAATAGATATGCTGTCATTTGAAGAGGGGTTCATTGAAAGTCAACAGCTCAACCAAAGACTTCTGCAAACAATTCGTTTGCTTGGAGAGTACAAGGGAAAGCAGGAGTTATTCAAACAACAAGCCCCACAAGTTTTAGGCACTTTGCGCCAAGCTGCGGTTATTCAGAGTACCGAATCTTCTAACCGCATTGAAGGCATTACTGTGCCGCGAGAACGGATTAAGAAATTAGTAACAGAAAAAACAACGCCGCGCGATCGTTCAGAACAATAAATTGCGGGTTATCGGGAAGTGCTAACTACAATTCACACCAATTATAACCACATTCCTTCTATTACCAGGCGTGGGAGTATTTCTTGGGAGTCATGCTGCTATCAGCTTATCGGGAGTTTGAACAGGGGGTGGGATATGTTACATCCGCAAAGCGATCTAGTATTAAAAAAAGTAGCTTTCAAAAAAGCTAAAGTTCTAACACTTAAGCGTAATCTATCCGACCGCAAATTCACTTAATTGTCGCATATTAGGGGGGTCAAAACCAAGTATAATGTCTTGTTTAGGAACTCCTAATTCTACGAGTTCGTTAGCAATCCCCACCTCAGTTCCATCCTGCTGAATCCAAATTTTATTGTCCATAATATCCAGGTGCAAAACCGGGCCATAAATTCGCCGCTGATTGCGCCAGCCCACATATACTAATTGATAATGATCGCGCTCGGTATCAAAGATAGTTTGAGCCTGAATTCGCTCATCCCACACAAGACTAGCGTGTTGGGAGAGAAGATTTTGGATGTGCTGCCTATAAAGGTCTACATTTGCCATTGTGCGATCGCCTCCTGCTCTATATCGTAAACAATTAAATGAATGTGATTTTGTTGAATTAAAGACTGAATAAACCCCATTGTGAAAAAACTATCGTAGACATGGCTGGGTACTGCTAGGTATAAAATGCGGTCAGTTTCTTGTTGTTGCAAAGCGGCTCGATAACTAATGAATTGTCCTAAAGCTGTGTAAAACTGGGAGATTTTGGAGGGGCCAATAAAACTTTTGATTTCAACGGCAATTTTCTGTCCGTCTTTTTGGGCCGCAACCACCCTTTCGGCACCCAAGTCGATGTAAAGTTCTAAACTTCCTGCTTGTAAAGTGTATGGATCGTGAGTAATCTGCCATCCATCTTTTTCGAGAGCGGTTTTAACGACTTCGTGAAAAGCATCTTTAGCAGACATAGCTGTACTGACTCGTTGTGTTTAATATCTCGGATAGTTGTATTTCAAGTATATACGCTCTTCATCTGAAAGCGATGTTCTCGGGCAGCGCCACAAAACTTTGCCCCTCTGCCTTTTTTATGTCAGAAAAAGCCTTTCGTCCAAATATGATTGTCCAGCCGATATAGTGTTGCAGCCGACGAGTCGAACATATCGGCTTGCTCTTAGTGCAGGAGATACACCTATGCTGCTATGAGAGGAAGCCATTTTTGGATGTGGCGAAAAATGTTTGCTATTGGCTGCCGGAGAAACAAACTTGTCTCTCCGGCATAATTTAATTACCAGTCGATTTTTAGCTCGCAGTTTTTGTTGCTGCCGTTGCTGCTACCATTGCTGCTACCATTATTGGTGTCGTTGTTGCTACGGTTGCTGCTTTCGAGAGGGAATTGGAAGTTTAAGGCCAGCAGTTCTTGCTCAAGAATTGACTTTCGGTCTTGGACTTTTTTGTCTCTCACAAGTCGCAGAGCGTGGATTATTTTGTCGAGCGTTTGATAGCTTGTTTGTTGAAAATTCAAGACAAGTGTTGTTTGTCGGTCCATAATGTACAGTTGGTTTTCTGTTTGGTGGACGAAGGTTAAATTATTGAAGTAGTAGGTGTTGGTTTGTGAGACTTCCATTTTTTATCTCCGATACTTTATTTTTTGGCGCGACAGCGCTCATTTTTTTTTGTACTAAATTTTACGAAAAAACGTATAAGTAATTTATTTTTATCAAGGTCGGCTCACAAAAAAAATGAGCAAGCGCCGTCTCAAGTTACTTAGCCAAATCAGGAAAAATAGTTGATAAATAAATCTATTCATAAATTGGTAATACTTAGTGGCAGCGCTATCAGTAATTTAGGTTGCAAGTTGAAAATTGTTAAGTAGCATTTTTATTAGACAATACTCACTTTGTCAGGGAACCATAACTAATCCAATTCAATTTCTTGGATGCGCTGTTTATAAGGTTGGTTATTTTGTTGAATATTTTGCTGTTCTTGCTCAATTAATTGTATCCAGATATCATTCCAACTTGACTGTGGATTAACAAGTTCTGCATTCGGTAGCAGCTCCCTTGCATTTCGAGCGAGCATATAATCTTCTGCGATCGCTATAATAACGCTATCGAGTTCTTGTAAGAATTGTGTAGGCAGTTGTGAAGCTCGTTCAATTCCTAGGTAAATTGTGGGTGGTAGTGTTGCAGAGTTATCCTGGTTATTTTCCTGTTCAATAAGCAAAATTGAAAGGGCTTCTATTGGGTTACAGGCAATCACAGCTCGCTCAATTTCTCCGGTAGTGGCTACCCAGAAAGCAGCTTCAGATGACAGGGGATGGGTTGTAGTAAAGTTGCCTCTTTCATCGAGAACAAAAGCGAACCGGGCTTCCCCGTCAAGCGTCCGTGCCGTAAAGACAGCCTTTTCTGAGCGATCGGCATACAGCCAAGAATGAGAGTGCAATTTTTCAAGCAATTCTAAAGGTAAACTGTACTCGACTGCTAGATGCGATCGCACTCTGGTCCACTGATTTTCATTCCTTTCAGGCAGGATTGATAATTGTAACTCTAGCTCATTTGCTGTTGCAGGAGTTGCAGGCGTGGTTGTTTCTAGTTCAGATTGTGACGACTCTAGCTCATGTGCTGTTGCAGATAGGGTTGCTACTAACTCGGATTGTGACGACTCTAGCTCATTTTCCTCTGCTTCGCTGGGGGCAATAGCTAAGTTTTGTGGCTGCATTAAAGCCTCAATTAGGGCGTTATCTCGCCCTTTGTCATAGCTAACGCCTCGATGCTTCTGCAATCCCGAAAAAGTGTAGGCTTTACCCAAGTGAGTGCCACTTAAAGCGACCCCATCTAAATTGTAAGAAATGCCTTTACTCAAGCCGATTCCAGTTTGTGTGACTTGTACCTCTACGCCTTGTTGCTGCAACTGCTCAACGAATTCTGGCATACTTGGGTTGTCTTGGGTGACTTCATCAATTAGGTCTTGCAATTGCACCCTGACGCTCTTGTTTCCCTTGCTTTTTAATTGTCTGTGTTCTCCTGTAGTCTGAGCTCGCTTGTCTGTTTCCCAACTGGGTGTAACAGTTTCCAGGTTGTAGTTCCGTTCGAGCTGGCGAATTACTTCTTGGCTTTTGTAATAATCCCAGCTATCGTCAACAACACCTCCATCTAGGCAAATGCGACTGGCGACGATGTGGATGTGGTCGTGTTCTGTATCGCTGTGCTTGACAACTGCGTACTGGTTGTTGTCAAATTCCATCGCTTTCATGTAGTTGGCTGCAATCGCCAGCCAGCGCTGGTCATTTTCTTCAGAATCTTCTAGTTTTTCGGTGCTATCGACAGATAAAGTGGCGTGAAAAACTGCTACTTTCAGGTTAGGTCTTAGTTGTCGGGCGATGCCAAATTCAGCAGCGAGTTCTTCAGGAGTTTGTCCGCACATAGTACCGCCAATTAGAGTGGCGTCTTTTTTGCCCAGCACGTAGTTTAGACAGCCCCGAAAGCCTGTACCTTTGATTTGTTTGCCAATCATAACCGAAAAGCCGTCAGTTGCACAGAATCGATTGCTCAGGCGGTAAAGCCGAGGCTTATTAAGAATTAGCGGACTGTAGATTTGGCGAGGTTTGCAACTATTGTTTTAATTGCAGCCCCGTTCTCTCGAATTAGTTGCTGTACGCTTTTTAAGAGTCCTGTATTGACAACAACGGGTTCTCCCAATGCTACGCCACTATTGCAAGCTTTAGCAATCTGATTGAGGTTGTTTCCTGCAATTCTCAATTGGGCATCAATCTTGCATAAAACTTGATAGGCTTTTAAGTCAAATGCAGCTAGAGGGCGTGGCATGGTTCTCCTTAAAGCTGCACGGCGCATGAAGTCGCTCATGCTCAAATTGACTTGCTCTGCTCTTGCTTTAATTTGATTGTAGTCTGAGTCAGACAATCTCAGTTCCAGCCGACTCGAAAGTCTCTGATTTTGCTGCGGTTGAGGAAATTTATTG
Source organism: Microcoleus sp. OTE_8_concoct_300 (assembly GCF_031383065.1). NCBI lineage: Bacteria > Bacillati > Cyanobacteriota > Cyanophyceae > Oscillatoriales > Microcoleaceae > Microcoleus > Microcoleus sp. OTE_8_concoct_300. Next base: position 94,628 of record NZ_JANMZH010000650.1, read on the forward strand.
AGCTTCATAGTCATAAAAATAGTTGAGTTTATCTCATTTTATAAACCTATAACTACTTTCAAATTCACCCCAAAAGAGCAAACTAGGGGCGTAAAGTGACCCCCGCCATTTGAGGATAACTGGTTGCGAGCGCTACTCAATAACTGACAATCTATTCATTTGCTTTTTAAAGTGTTTGCTCGACAGGCGAGGGCGTTGTCAGCTCCTTTCTCCCTCTCATTTCTTATAGCTGTATAATATTCAGCTTGATTTGTATTACAGTTAGCTACATTTGTCATTAAAGCTTAAGAAAGTCTTAAACCTGACCTGGCGGCTAGGATTCCGCATTCATGAGGTGCATTGTTTTTCTTTAAAAGTAATAAATAAAGCTTTGTACGGACAAAACCATTGCTTGCTACCGATAGAGAACAGTCATAACCTGCCTCAACAGGCAAATGTACGCTCGACACAAAAAAGCAGCAATTTGACCGAAAAAGTCAGGCGTTTGCAGGATATTTTCCGGTAAATACAGGTAAAGTGCAGCCCCTGCAAATGCCTGTATTCTCACTGATTTTATACTGCACTTGCCTGACTTTATACTGCACTTGCCTGACTTTAGCGCTCCACAACAATTAGTGAATTTTTAGCCTTTTTAACAACAAGTGAATTGACTTAATAGTCAAGTTACAGTCTCTAAATTGAATTAAAACTCAAGTTTCAGAAGTGCGAAAAAATTGGCAACACAGTAGCCGTTATACCAGCCTTGACAGTCGCGTAAATTGCTGTTGTCGGACTCGCGCTTTGCAATGGGCTAAACTGTTGTTGTCTGATAAAGCTTGACAGTCGGCTAAAGATTTATTCCCTGACTTGGTTTACAGCAGTCGCTCGACTCCTAGCTATTAATGGCGGTTATAATTCTCCACCCTATTAGTCCAGGTAGTAATCTCTAAGTAGGTAGGCGGGATTAAACCGAATAATGTAACAGTATGTAAATAGGCTTAAGTCAGCCAGTAGAGAGCATTTTGAGACTTTACATCGTTTACATAGTTGCGTTTTAAAGCGCCGACTTACTTAGGCGTAAAGAGCGAGCGCTAATATATTCCAACCACAAAATAGTTCGCAGTGCCTGTCCCATACCTTACCGCTCTTATTGATGATTTGGGCTTCATTCGCGATCATCGCCGTCGGAACTGATTCTATATCAATAACGTTTGAACTGCGGGTAAGCAGTATGCTCAATATTCATGGGGGGTGGATATTTTTCGTCTGCACGCATTAGTCAGGGTTTGCGATTGCAAAACCATTGCTTGCTACCGATAGAGAACAGCCATAACCAGCCTCAACATAGAAATACACGCTCGACACAAAAAAGCAGTAATTTGGCAGGAAACTGCAGGCGGAAAGCAGGATATTTTATATTTAGGTCTAGTTCACCCCCTCGGTTCTTTGAAAACCCTGAAAATGCCTTCTTTAGGTCGAGCTATGTGCGCTCCATCAATCTATATTTTTTATACCTTTTTGTTTGGTGTTAATTCGATTGTTTGGTTGATAAGTTTTAAAACAGCTCTATAACTGGTCGAGATCCGAAAGTGCGATTGACCTGCTACCATCGACGACATAAAGGTTATCAAATCGTGGGTGAGGCAGTTGAGGTCTAATACTGAGGTTTTGGGGTCGCTACCAAAGCAGCAGGTGCCGCATTGATGGCCCACAGCTTGCAAAGGAATGTTATTGCGGAAATACAGGCTAAACGGGATGACGTGCACGGCATTTCGCTCGCTCGACTTTAGCACCGATGTCCAGCGATGGATCAGGCGATCAGCAGCTTCAGTATTCTTCAGCGTGTAATCCCGGTGTAAGTTGTCACCGACAACACGTACGCGATTCTTAAAGTCGGGCAAATCCTCGGTTTGCCACCACCCCACGGCTCGTTCAGGTATCAGGTGGAGTTCAAAGCCTGGAATCAATTTCACGTAGGGTGCTAAAAGTGGGGGCGCTTCAGCCAAAATAATATCTGGCAGCACATTTCCGTTCAGATGGATTCTATGTCAAGCTTTTTAAATTAATTTTTGTTAAAGAATGTGTTAAAAACTTTTTTGTCTCATCACTTGTACCAGCAGTTAATTTAATTTACAGAGGTAGCCTAGTAATGCCATCTGACCATCGACAATCTCTAAACTGGCTGTTGCAGCAGTTTCAGCCATTGCCCGGTAAACCTGACATCCTTTATGGCTTGCGTACCCTTTTGGCAGTGAGCGGGCCCATTGCAGTTGGCTTTATTACAGGTCATCCTGCTGCAAGTGCGATCGCGGTGATGGGAGCTATGTTTGTTGGCATGGTCGATACGGGTGGAGCCTATCGCCAAAAAGCAAGTGTAATGCTCGCAGCAACCATTGGCATTACTGCCGCCTTGTTAATAGCGAATCTGGTTAGTAGTACCCTGTGGTTAGCAATTCCAACAACGTTCTTGGTGATGTTCGTCGCTGGCTTAGCTGGTCTGTTTGGCACGAGCGCCGCGACGGTTAGCCTGGTGACATCAATTATGTTTATCGTCTCGCTAGCAAAATTCGCTTCGTTTCCAGATTTCTCTACTGTTCTTCTGCAATGTGCGCTGTGTCTAGCTGGAGCTTTATGGGCGATGGTGTTATCTCTCTTATTGTGGGTGTTACGCCCTTATACACCTGCGACTGAGGCAGCCAGCAGTTGTTATGCGACATTGAGCAAATTTGTGCGAATGGCAAGCGAGATACCCTTAACTCTCTCAGAGCGTCGTCCGTGGGGAGAGCAATTCTTACAAGCTCAAGACAGCGTAATAGAGAATTTGACCACTGCCCGGAGTGTTTGGAGTGCTGTGTGGACGGGTCGAGAAAGTGCTGATTTGCACGGCAATCAGTTACTCGTCTTAATTGAGGATGTCAACCAAATTACCAATTCGGTTGTAGCATTGGTGGAACTATTAGCGATCGCCTCCTCTCGTCCCTTATTCCAGCAGTTGCACAGAGAAATTCAGCAAGTGATGGAAGCATCGGCAACAGCTCTACAATTTTTATCAGAATCCCTCGCCAAAGAAAAGAACCTTGTTCACTTGGGAGATCTAGATCGGGCGATCGAGGCACTAGAACACCACTGGCAAATCATACACTCTCAAGTCCTGAATCAGGCGAGTTTGGCTTACGCAGATGACTATGCTGACTTGGTGAGTCTTGGCAAGATTGTAGCTAGTTTGAAAGCGCTAGCAGAACAAATTCATACAGATGCGGAACTGGCCACAGATTTACAACGGGGAGAAAGACGCAGCATCGCCCAGCTCAATATTTATCCCCCAATACAGCCACAGCGTTCTTCAATCATTGACACGCTGCGGAACAATCTCACGTTTAATTCTGTTATTTTTCGTCACGCTTTGCGGCTGGCGCTAATAGTAACGACTGCTGAATTAGTAGCCGTGTTATTGCAAGTACCCACAGGCTATTGGGTCACGCTCACTGCTGTAGTTGCCCTAAAGCCGAACTTTGGCGGTACTTCTCAGACAACGGTGCAACGGGTGATTGGAACTACATTGGGGGGCATATTTGGCATTGCCCTTGTCATACTTATCCACAATCCAGTGGCAATATTAGTCTGTCTTCTGATACTCTTAGTCACTGCTATGTCGGTGCGATCGCTGAGCTACGGCATCTTTATCACACTCCTCACTCCCGTAGTCATATTGCTACTGAATATGACAAGTAAAGGCGGCTGGGAAATAGGAGTATTACGCATTGTCGATAGCTTAATTGGAGGAATTTTAGCATTACTCGGCAACTATTTGTTATTTCCCAGTTGGGAGCAATCGCAACTTCCCGCACAACTAGCAAAAACTATTCGATCTAATCTCGCCTACTTTCAACAAGTTGTAGCTAGCTACATCAACCCAGAACAAAACTCCTCGACTGAAACTATTAGAAACCTGCATTATCAAGCAGCATTAGAGAATGCGAATGCGAATGCTGCTGCTCAAAGGTTATTCAGCGAGCCCCGTCACGTTCGAGGAGAAGTTGAACCGATCGCGATGCTGATACTCTACATTCGTGCCTTTTTCAGCTCAGTCACCACTCTAGCAGAACATCAGCGGAAATTTAGCGGAGAGTACCAATTCGCAGATTTCCAGCGATTTACCGATGCGATTGTCCAAGTTTTAGAGAACTTAGCCAACGCGCTGGAACAGGGACACCTACCTCTAGCTTTACCGAAGCTAGATATTTATATCGCAGCCATTCACAACGATATTGAACAGTTACATCTCATTAGGATATCAGAGTTGGCTACAAATCCAATTTCTGTAACATCAACTCGGCAAGCTGTTCTAGAACAAACTCCTGTTTTCACACAACTAGATCGAATTGCCCGTGAAATGAAATGCCTGCATTGTGCGATCGATCGCCTGCAGGCATCAGTTGATAAGAGTTCAACTTAAATATTCAAATACTTTACTAAACTTACTCATATTTTTACAGCGATATGTAGTTTTAGATTATAAGAGGATGTTTTAAAAGTCCGGTCAGGTATAATTTAGCCCTTCTGATTGGGCTTAACTAAGACGATAAATCAAGCTTTGGACCTGGGGGGTTGAGGGCGCGACAACGAAGGTAAAACCTAGATAGGAAAAGCTGTTCAAGCAACAGACCCCCCTGAAAAAAATGGAGAAAAAAACCGTGCTTATTGAGAATCAACCGTGAGGTTATTAGACAGCTATCTGTGAGGGACTGTTTTATGATAGAAAAGAATGGTTTCGTCCAAATAACAAGACCACAACCATAAATGCTATCACAATTCTATCAAACAGTCCTGCAAAAAAAACTGAGCAATAGACAGTTAATTACTCTAAAAATGCGGGTGTAGCTACTACAGAATTATCGCCAAGTAAGGATATAAAGATTAGCTGCCAACCGGCCGTTACCAATACAAGAAAATAGCCGTCGTCGTCATATACAAAGATTTTTAACCTCAAATGCCTTATTGAAATTTAGTCGGATTTAACTGTAGCATATTTTGGGTTAAAGTTAAGATGCGTTTACCCTGCCTGAACAATTTTCTTTCGTATTTCATCAGCGATTAGTATCAATGGTGGGCATAGGAGCAGCATTAACCATTGCCAGGGAGATAGGGGTGCGGTCGCAAAGACTTTTTGTAAAGGTGGGAAATAGATAATAGATAGAATCAGTCCCCACTCAACCGCAATGCCTAACCAGATCAAACGGTTGCTAAAAAAGCCCAATCTAAAAATTGAGGTGCGCTCACTTCGGCAGGCGAAAACGTTTCCAACCTGACAAGCCACGATCGCCGCCAGCGTCACAGTTGTTGCTTGATGATAAATTGCCATCTGAGTAGCAGTCCCCGAACGGGCAAGAATCGCCGAAGTCATCCCCTGCAACTCGGTAATCCCGTAACCATTTGACCGCCAAACCAGCAGGAAACCTATCATTCCTACCACACCTTCGAGCAACCCTAGAAACAAAAAGGCACGCAGCATTAAAGACTTATCCAGTAATGGTTTCGACTTTTTGCGTGGCGGTTGAAGCAAGATGCCTGCCTCCGGTTCTTCTGCGCCCAACGCTAGGGCGGGAATCATGTCTGTGCCTAGATCGATCGCCAGAATTTGCAGAATGACTAAAGCGGGCGGAATCTTAAAAAAGACCATCGCCAGAAAAGGGAGCAATTCTGGTATGTTCGAGGACAGGATATATGTGATGAACTTGCGAATATTCTGATATACAGCTCGTCCTTCCTCGATCGCACTAATAATAGTCGCGAAGTTATCATCAATCAGCACAATATCAGCCGCTTCCCGCGCCACATCCGTGCCGCTGAGCCCCATCGCAATGCCGATATTGGCAGCTCTCAAGGCTGGAGCATCATTCACCCCATCACCCGTCACCGCTACGGTATGACCCATCCCGATGTAAGCCTGAACCAGCCTTAACTTCTGTTCCGGCTGTACGCGAGCAAAGATTAACCCGGATTTTTGCTGCAATATTTGACACAACTGGGCATCCGAAAGATGTCCCATTTCTTCGCCCGTAACGACCCTGGCTTTACCATCTACTAAGCCAATTTGCTGGGCAATCGCTTCTGCGGTGAGTCCATAATCTCCTGTTACCATCGTCACCTGGATACCTGCTTGATGGCATTGGGCGATCGCGTCGGCAACTTCTGCTCTCGGCGGGTCAATCATTGCCACCAACCCAACGAAGATCAGATTTTGCTCCAATTCCTGCGCGTCTTGCGGTTGCTCCTCTTTCTGCCGCGTGGCAACTCCCAGAACTCGATAACCTCGACTTGCAAATCCATCATTAACAGCAGTCACCTCTGCCCGTTCTGCTGCTGATAATTCTTCTATGCGTCCATCTTTCAAAATCTGTTTACAGTGTTGCAGCACGTCCAATGGCGATCCCTTTGTAAAAATCAGATAGGGAGCCGTTAGCGGTTTGAGATTGTCCGATTGCCCTTCTAACTCAAACCCTAAACCTGAATTATCCGAACTTCTTTGCAGCACGACACTCATCATCCGTCTGCGCGAATCAAAGGGAACTTCCTGCGTTCTCTTAAGCTGACGCTGTAGTTCTTCAAAGTTCAGTTTCTTTTTTAGGGCAGCCACCAGCAGAGCAGCTTCAGTGGGATCGCCAATCTCCTGCCACTGACTGGAACCTGCTGGATGGTTCAAGCGGGCATTGGAACAGAGCGCCGAACCCGCCAACAGCAGCTTTACCTGTGATTCCATTCGCCCAGCAGGAACTTGTACCTCTCCTCCCGTCGGGTCGTACCCTATTCCAGTTACTGTAATCTCAGATGTCGGAATCCAGAGTCGGCAAACCGTCATCTCATTCTTGGTCAGCGTCCCTGTTTTATCTGTACAGATGACCGTTGTGGCACTCAATGTCTCCACTGCCGAGAGGCGACGCACCAGAGCATTACGCTTTGCCATGCGCTTGACACCCATAGCCAGAGCCAGAGTCACCGTTGGCAGCAGTCCTTCTGGGATAAATGCCACAATAATCCCGATCGCAAAAATGAAGCTTTCCTTGAGTTCCATGCCTACCAACAGGTTAGTCAGCAGAAACACCACAACACCCAGCCCAAGGGCGATCGTGGTGATGACGTGCACCACGCTGTTAATTTGAACTTCCAGGGTGCTAGGTTCTCGCTTCACAGTTGTAGTGAGATGGGCGACCTGACCAAACTCGGTCTGAGTTCCTGTAGCGTACACGACAGCTAATCCACGCCCTGCCGAAACGGTAGAACCTGCAAAAACCAGATTGCTTGATTCCGAGGCACGCATCTTTTCAGTGGCTACAGGTTCCGCCGATCGGGCAACCGGCAGCGATTCTCCAGTCAGCACCGAGACATCGACATAACAAGACTGGGCCGAAACCAGTCTGGCATCGGCAGAGATGCGATCGCCCTCTTCCAATTGCATGACATCTCCCGGAACCATCTCCCTAACGGGAATCTCGCCTAGCTTCCCATCTCGATAGACTTTAGCGCGGGCGGGCAACATTTTATTGAGTGCTGTTAACGCTTGTTCTGCCTGGAATTCTTGCCAAAAACTGAAACCGGCATTAATCCAGATTACAGCCCAGACTGCCCAGCCGAGTTCTGGTGTACCGGACACAAAAGCCAGCGCACCTGCAACCCAGAGCAAGAGTGCCATGAAATGGGTCAACTGATCGGTGAAGCGGAGTAATAGCGATCTTCTGGCTGGTTCGGGCAGTTCATTAAA